>NZ_LPDI01000010.1:0-7352 GCF_001528895.1 Burkholderia sp. MSMB1078WGS
CAACAGCACGGCCAATGGTGCAAACTCGACCGCCTCGGGTGAGAACAGCACGGCGAACGGTACGAACGCGTCGGCGACCGGCGAGAACAGCACGGCGAACGGCGCGAACTCGACTGCATCGGGCACGGGTGCGACGGCAACGGGCGAGAACGCCTCAGCGACGGCTGACAGCGCGACGGCGACGGGTAACAACTCGGCGGCGTCGGGCACGAACAGCACCGCGACTGGCGCCGGTTCGATTTCGTCGGGTGCGAATAGCTCGGCGTACGGCACGGGCGCTAGCGCGACCGGCGCCAATAGCGTTGCGCTGGGTCAAGGTGCAGTGGCATCGGGTTCGAATTCTGTTGCGCTGGGCACGGGCTCCGTTGCGACCGAGGCGAATACGGTGTCGGTCGGTTCCTCTGGTAACGAGCGTCGAATTACCAACGTTGCGGCCGGCGTGAACGACACGGACGCGGTCAACGTCGGGCAACTGAATAGCACTGTCTCGGGTATCCAGAACCAGATGTCCGGCATGCAGGGCCAGATCAACTCGGTCGCGCATGATGCGTACTCTGGCATTGCAGCGGCCAGTGCGCTGACGATGATTCCGGACGTCGACGCGGGCAAAACCCTGGCGGTCGGTATCGGTACGGCGAACTACAAGGGTTACCAAGCCTCGGCACTTGGCGTGACCGCACGGGTCACCGAGAACCTCAAAATGAGGGCTGGTGTGAGCTACAGCGGCAGCAACCAAGTGTGGGGAGCGGGCATGTCCTATCAGTGGTAACGAGTGCCTCGCGGCTTTTGTAGTTGGGCAATCGGCGCGAGGTCGAGACGCCCGCCTCTTGAGCCTTTCGAGCCATCTCATACAGGGTATGGGATGGCTTTTTTTTGCGGTATCTATTTTTCGAGATTCGGCCTCGATCGAGCGCCACATCACGGATATGCGGCGAGTTGCGGTCACGCCCGTCGGTTCATCCCAGAGACGACGATACCAACTTCGCTGACCGAATTTCGCATTTATGAGATATTCAGGTGGCGTGATCAAATTAAATAATAACTATATTAACTACTGCAAAAACGGCGAAGGTGCAACGAATGCGCGAGCACGCGTTTCATACGTGACTGTATCCGCAGTTGGCCAAGCTGCAGATCTGGCTTCGCGCACTGAATGCCGTGGCTGTTGTGCCAAAAAAGGACGTGACGAATTCCGTTGCAATTCAATAAGTTGTTGGGAGTTGCTTCGTGTCGATTGTTCGGATCTCATTGAGTGGAAATCGTGATTGGATTTTGAGGGAAAGCACCGTTTTAAATTTTCCGGGTTAAATCGGATTGATGGCGTCGTGCATTCATGAAGTGAGGTAACCAGAGGTAGATATGATGGAGCGAGCGACATCTGTAAGAAGGGGGCATGCTGCGCAAGGAAAAAAGACGGCTGCGAGGGACAAAGTTTCGAAGTGGGCTTCCATTTTGGTGTCTGTCGCTTTGGTGACGTTCTGTTTGCTCTTGTTTTCGCTCTGGCGCACCAATGTATTGAACAGATGGCTGGTGGTGGCGTTCGTGGCGCTGATCGGGGCGATGTTGCTCAGCATCGGGTTTTTCATGTACGCCATGGCTGGAACATCGGTTTTTCGCACGAGAAGTCACGACGCAGGCTGCGGTGTATGCAGCCCCAATCAGTACGCCGAGACGGACACGGCACCGTTGCCGGTCGGATTCGATGGCGTGCAAGCCATTTCCTGCCGGCTCAATTCCGGGCAGACCGGTGTGTTCCGTGTCCGGTGCTACAACACCAATTGCCCATGGGCCGGATGCTCGGAGTGCCGTAAGTCGTGATCCGCAGTAATGGGGGTAGGAGACCGATAGCGGCAAGCGTAGAATGCAGGCGCGAGTGTACACGGATAGTGTCGCGCGCACTGTAACTCGCGACGAATCCGTTGCGCGAAGTCGTGAATCCGAGGGGCGCGGTATCTGGCCAATATCGCCTAGCGGCGTGCATAGAGGCCTGCCGTCTGGTTCAACGATTTCACGGGCTTGTCGAAGGTTACTCCCCCGTTATCTACCGTTTTCTGGAGCAATCATGTCTAACGTCGAGCCGTTGATACGCGTCGTGGTTGCTGACGATCATCCGATTGTTTTGCGGGCTGTCACAAACTACATCGACTCGCTGGCCGGATTCCGCGTAGCCGCGTCGGTTTCTTCCGGAAGCGCGCTGCTGGCGACCCTAAAAGAGCAAAAAGTCGACCTCGTCGTGACGGATTTCGCGATGCAGCAGAGCGATGACGACAAGGATGGATTGCGCTTGATTTCACATCTGATCCGGATGTGCGAACACACGCCGGTGGTCGTCTTCACGATGCTGACGAATACCGGATTGATCAATCAGTTGTGCCGCATGGGTGTGGCAGGGCTCGTCGGAAAAGAAGAAGAGATCGGCGAACTCGCCCAAGTCTGTATCAAGATCGTCAATGGCGCCACGCAATCGCTGTCTCCCGGCATGGCGCACCGCCTTGCCGTGGCCGGCAACGTGAAGCCCGGCACCGCCGACTTCCAGGCGCTGACGCCGAAGGAGCTCGAGGTTGTCCGCCTGTTTTCGACCGGAGTGGCGCTTACCGAGATTGCGCGAATACTCAATCGTTCCCTAGGTACAGTTTCCACACAAAAGCGGTCGGCGATGCGCAAGCTCCATGTGGAGACCAACGTCGATCTTATCAACTGCGCGCGTGAGCAAGGGCTACTCTGATGCAAAGCGTTCTGCCGGAGGTCGAAGGGTCGCCGTTGAAGAAATTCTATTCGCTCGAATCCAACTTGAAGCGCGAGCGTCGGGTGTTCACGGTCGTGATTGCGTTGCTGATCTGCGTCGCCCTTGGCTTTTCGATCATCACCGTCACGGGATTGTTTCAGACGGCATTCAGGCAGGAAGAGCAGGCGGCGCGCATCCACGAGAAAGAAGTCGTCGACACGTTTCTGCAACGGCGCATGATGCTCACGACGACAGCTCTGGTGCTGCAAATGCGAATGAACGGTGCGCCGTCCGGGGTGGGCACGTCTGCGCCGAACGTCTGCACACCGATGAACAGTAACACCCTCGATGACAAGGCATTGCTCGAGAGTTGCGATTACACGGTGCAATTGCTGACCAACTCGGGACAAGCTCCCAGCATTGAAATGATTGCTGCGGACGGCTCCGCAGGATATGGATACCTGTTCCCGACGGGTGACCTGAGCGCGCTGCGTTCCGGCTCGCCCACCGAACTCGTTGCAGCTGTCCTCGACCGGTACAGCAAACGCGGCGTCGATCCGCAGGACGCCGCGCGCAAGAAGCAGATCCTCTGGTTCGCCGCCGGGAACGGGGAGCAGGGCGGCGAGCTTCACATGGTCGGTGCTTCGGTTGTGTACCGGGGAGACACGCTTTACGCAATCGTGCTGACGAGCGTGGATCTGCGCAGTCTGTTGTCGACGATCGAGCGAGCAGGCCGGGTCCAGCGGCCCGTCGTCGTCGATTCGGACGGTATTCCGCTCATCGATGCCGACGCCGTCGACATGGTGCGCGGCGTCGACGCGTATCTCGTCGGGAAGCAGGACGGCCTCTATCACTGGGTGCCGGGGTTCGGATGGGCGATTCGCCGCCCGGCGTTGTTTGCCGGGTTCGGACACATGATGTATCTGCTGCCGCTCGATCTGCAGCTCCAATCCATGCGCTACGAGTTGTGGCTGATAGGCGGCGCTACGATCGTGCTGATTGCGCTGCTGTTCATCGCGTTTCGGTATTGGAACTACCAGTTTTTGACACGCATCTATTCCGAGGCGTCGCGCGCGCTCGAAAACGAGATGCTTAATCACTTGCTCGTGCATGCGACGCCGGTGGGCCTGTGCATCGTGCGCCGCTCGACGCTCGAGATCGTGGTGGCCAACCCGATTGCGCGGTCGATGCTTGGGATGCGGATTTCCGACAAGCATCTGCCGCGGGAACTGCAAAGCGCGTTCGAATCGTCGCTCGCCGGGCAAGACACTGGCTCGGGTGATTCTCATATTTACCAGTTTCCGTTCGCGCTTTCGCATGCTGGGCATTCAGCCGTCTACATCGAGATTACCTACGCACCCGCGACGCTGAATGCGCAGGAAGTGTTCTTTTGCGCGATCACCGACATGACGTCCTATCATCAGGCGGAGATCCTGCTGCGCGAGGCCAAGTTGACGAGCGATGCCGCTGCCAAGGCCAAGGTAGCATTCTTCGCGTCGATGAGCCACGAGATCCGGACGCCGCTGGCGTCGTTAGTCGGCAACATCGAGCTCGTCGCGCGTGGCGCGCTCGCGCCCGAGCAGCAGGCTCGCGTGCAGGCCATGGAGGCATCGGCTCGCGGACTGATGCAGATCGTGAACGACGTGCTTGATTTCTCCAAGATCGACGTGGGCGAGCTGAGCCTGATGGAAGAATGGGCGAGCATCGCGGATCTCCTAGACCGCCTCGCGCTCGCCCATGCGCCGCTGGCCACGCAGCAGGGATTGAAGTTCTACACGGTGTTCGAACGAAATCTTCCGTCTCGGCTCCACTTCGATCCGGTCCGGGTTTCGCAAATCGTCAACAACTTGTTGAGCAACGCGCTCAAGTTCACGCCGTCCGGGAAGATCGTGCTGCGCGCGGGCTGGAGTGCCGGCGAGCTCGAAATCAGTGTGACGGATTCCGGGATCGGTATACCCGACGACCTGAAACACCGACTTTTCCAACCCTTCACGCAGGGTGACAGCAACCGCCTGATGCAGGCGCGCGGAACCGGCCTCGGCTTGTCGATCTGTGCCAGGTTGTGCGAGCTGATGAAGGGACGTCTCAACCTCGAGAGCACTGTCGGCGTAGGGACGCGCATCACGGTGGTTTTGCCGCTCAAGGCGTCCGAGGGCGATGCGAGCAGCGCCGGCTGGACGCTTCCGTATCATCGTGTTGCCGTGCTGTGTCGTGCCAAGGAGAATCTCGAGTGGCTGAATAACCTATTCGATCCCGACGAGGCCACGGTGACATCCGTGGCGAACCCGGTCGCCCCTATCGACGAGCACGCGCATGACTTCCTGATCGTGACAGACGAGTTCGCGGCGGCGGATATTCTTCAATGGTGGCCGACACCCGGATCGATCCTATGGGCGATACAGGCGGGACCGCTGGTTCCGAGGCGGCGCGACGACGGTGGCGTCGAGATCAGTCTGTATAGCCTCGCCGGCCTGAAGTCGGCGGCCCGGATGCTTACGGATGGGCGGCAGGCGCCGGCCGCGGCGACCGCGAGCAATGACGAGGCTGCTGCTGTCACGGTGTTGATCGCCGAGGACAACCTGCTCAATCGCAGCCTGTTGTTCGATCAGCTGACAACGCTCGGCGCGCGGGTCATCGAGGCTACGAATGGCGAGGAGGCGCTGGCACTGCTGTCGAAGGAACCGGTGAACGTCGTGATGACGGACATCGATATGCCGATGATGAACGGATTTCAATTGTTGTTTGAGATGAGGGTGCACGGCTATGCGATGCCGGTATATGCGGTGAGCGCGAGCAAGCGGCCGGAAGACATTGCAGAGGGACGCGCGCGCGGGTTTACCGACTATCTGGCCAAGCCCGTTCCGCTTGAGACACTGGAAGCGATCGTCCGGAACGGCCGCGCCAACGAACGCAGGAATGACCACGCTAGAGGAAACGACGAACCTGATGCACTGCCGAAGGTCCCGGAGGTGCCAGCGGCCTATGTGACGGCGTTCCTGGATCAGGCCGATCGGGAAATCACCGAGTTCGACGAGGTCATGCGCGAGCGAACGCTTGCGCGGCTCAGGCGCTGGCTGCACGGTGTGGCGGGCGGGCTCGCCGTATTAGGTCCATCCGAGTTGTATGAGCAATGCCAGGAACTCCGCGCCTATGCAGACGAATCGGTGGAATGGGATCGCGAGGTCGAACTACAGGCAAGCAGTATTCGGGACACGCTGCAGCACATGGCCGCGTCCCTAAAACGCCGCTGAGCCCGCCCCCGTTACTATCTTTGCGTCCCGATAATCGGAGCTTTGGCCAGCCAGGCCCGGCATGATTTCGGCCCCCAGTCGCAGTCATGATCCGGGGGTATGGGTTGAATGGTGCATCCGCAGTCTTTCCGGATAACTCACGTCTCCGCCATTCAGCGGGCGACGGATTCGAAGTATTGTGATTCACGGACCCCAGTAGTTTATTTAACGTTCTCTAAAGATTGGAGTGGCCCGCGATGAAGGCAGCGAGCAGGTCGGCACGAGCCGACCCGGCACTCCAAAGGTGGAAGGCCGCCGATCGGACTTCTGGCAATTGCATCTTAGGGAGAACAATGTGGAAGCGGGCAGCACGTATCATCGGGGAAAATGGGACCCCCGGGAGCACGAGGACGGCCTCCCGTTTCGAGAGGCTGATTTCGAATCGGCGGTCGAACGGGGTGAGCTCTCGATCGATTACCAGCCAATCGTCTCAGTACGGTCTGGTGCCGTCGTCGGAGCCGAGGCGGCGATCAGCTGGCATCACCCGCGTTGGCGCGTAGTGCGTCAGAGTGAGTTGTACGCTGCTGCCGAGTGTCTCGGAGTTGCGGCGCGCGTCGGAGAATATGTCATAACCGAGGTGTGCCGGCAGCTGGGGCACTGGAACAAACACGGCTGCGGCGCGTCGGGCGTTTCGATGCGCTTTTCGGGCGCCGGATTATGGGCGGAAAGCATGTCCGAACACCTAGCCCGGGAGATCGAAAAATTCGATGTGCCGGCGGCTCAGTTGACGCTTGAGATTCCGGAAATGCCGGCGCCCGAGGAGTCGCCGCCGCTTCAGGATTGCCTGAAACATCTACGGCAGAAGGGATTCGGCATCGTGCTGAGCGAATTCGGCGCCCATCATACGGCAATGTCGACGCTGATGGTGCTGCCCGTCACCGGCGTGAAGTTCGGTGATTCGTTTGCGAGTCGTCTGCCCTCTTCAGCGACGGCCGAAGCGATCTTGTCGTCGGTGTCGAGACTGACGCATGATCTGGGGCTGACCTTGACGGTCGCTGGCGTCAACAGCACAAGCCAGCTTGAGTTTCTGAGGCGCTACAGCAATATCGAGTTGCAGGGCGACGCCCTGTTTAAGCAGATGAGCGCGCAAGCGTTGCATGAGTACATGGGCGCCCATGCAACGTCGCCGCGCTATCGGTGCGATCCGTCTGCATGCCGACGCGCAGGCATGTTTTCCGTGGCGGCGACATGGTAGTTGTCAGGTGGAAAATATCCAGGATTCTGCAGCGCTCGCGCAACATCGAAACCGTCGTCGATCATGTGATCTGCTCTAGAAATCCTGGACACAAATGAGTGTTAGTGTTTCGGAGGCAATTTTCCCAATAGGAACGGGAGGT
>NZ_LPDI01000011.1:0-1175 GCF_001528895.1 Burkholderia sp. MSMB1078WGS
ATGACGGATGTAGTGATCGTATCGGCCGCGCGGACCGCGGTCGGCAAATTCGGCGGCTCGCTGGCAAAGATTGCGGCGCCGGAACTGGGCGCGACGGTGATCCGCGCAGTGCTGGAGCGTGCGGGCGTGAAGCCCGAGCAGGTCAGCGAAGTGATCATGGGCCAGGTGCTGACGGCCGGCTCCGGGCAGAACCCGGCGCGGCAGTCGCTGATCAAGGCGGGGTTGCCGAACGCCGTGCCGGGGATGACGATCAACAAGGTGTGCGGCTCGGGCCTGAAGGCCGTGATGCTGGCGGCCAACGCGATCGTCGCGGGCGACGCGGACATCGTGGTCGCGGGCGGCCAGGAGAACATGAGCGCGGCGCCGCACGTGCTGCCGGGCTCGCGCGACGGGTTCCGGATGGGCGACGCGAAGCTGGTGGACACGATGATCGTCGACGGGCTGTGGGACGTGTACAACCAGTACCACATGGGTATCACGGCGGAGAACGTCGCGAAGGAATACGGGATCACGCGCGAAGCGCAGGACGCGTTCGCGGCGCTGTCGCAGAACAAGGCGGAAGCCGCGCAGAAGGCCGGGCGCTTCGACGACGAGATCGTGCCGGTGTCGATTCCGCAACGCAAGGGCGAGCCGCTGCAGTTCGCGACCGACGAGTTCGTGCGTCACGGCGTGACGGCGGAGTCGCTGGCGGGGCTGAAGCCGGCGTTCTCGAAGGACGGCTCGGTGACGGCGGCGAACGCGTCGGGGCTGAACGACGGCGCGGCGGCGGTGCTGGTGATGTCGGCGCAGAAGGCGGCGGCGCTGGGGCTGACGCCGCTTGCGCGGATCAAGGCGTACGCGAACGCGGGCGTGGATCCGAGCGTGATGGGCATGGGTCCGGTGCCGGCGTCGCGCCGGTGCCTGGAGCGCGCGGGCTGGACGCCGGGCGACCTGGACCTGATGGAGATCAACGAGGCGTTCGCGGCGCAGGCGCTGGCGGTGCACAAGCAGATGGGCTGGGACACGTCGAAGGTGAACGTGAACGGCGGGGCGATCGCGATCGGTCATCCGATCGGCGCGTCGGGTTGCCGGATCCTGGTGACGCTGCTGCACGAGATGGTCAAGCGCGATGCGAAGCGCGGGCTGGCGTCGCTGTGCATCGGCGGCGGGATGGGCGTCGCGCTCGCGGTCGAGCG
>NZ_LPDI01000012.1:0-1239 GCF_001528895.1 Burkholderia sp. MSMB1078WGS
TGATCTGCTCTAGAAATCCTGGACACAAATGAGTGTTAGTGTTTCGGAGGCAATTTTCCCAATAGGAACGGGAGGTTGGCGATGAAGCGCAAGCAATACTCGGTGGAGCAGATCGTGGCCGCGCTCAAACAAGCTGAGCTGGGCATGCCGGTGGCGGATCTGGTTCGGCAGCTCGGGATATCGGAGCAGACGTATTACCGATGGAAGAAGCAGTACGCGGGCCTGGAGTCGAACCAGGTCCGCGAACTGAAACAACTCCAGGACGAGAATGAGCGGCTCAAGAAGCTGGTTGCGGAACTGAGTCTGGACAAGGCCATCCTGCAGGATATCGCCACAAAAAAGTGGCCGCGCCCGCGCTGAAGAGACAGGCAGTGAGCTACATCATGGATCACTACGGTCTTCCGACGCAGCGGGCGTGCCGGCTAGTCAAGCAAGCTCGCAGCACCCACTACTATCGCAGCGTCAAGGACCCGCAGACGGCACTGCGTCAACGCATGCGCGAGATCGCACAGACGCGCGTTCGATATGGCTACCGGCGCGTGCACGTGCTACTCAAGCGTGAAGGTTGGCGTGTGAGCCGGAATCGGGTCTATCGGCTCTACGCCGAAGAGCAGCTTCAACTGCGTTCGAAGCTGCCCAAACGCCGCAAGATGGTGGTGTCGCGCCGCGAGCGCTGCGTGCCGGTTCGCCCCAATGAAGTCTGGAGCCTGGACTTTGTCGCGGACCAATTGGCCGACGGTACCCGCCTGCGAGCCCTGACGGTCGTGGACATCTTTAGTCGTGAAGCACTGGCCATTGAAGTGGGCAAGCGCCTGCGTGCCGAGGACGTCGTGTCGGTGCTGAATCGTTTGGTGGCTCAACGTCACGCACCACGGTTCCTGTTTGCCGATAACGGCAGCGAATTCTCGGGTCGCCTGCTGGACATGTGGGCCTACCACTACAAGGTGCAGATCGACTTCAGCCGGCCAGGCAGGCCCACCGACAACAGCTTCATCGAGACATTCAACGGCTCGTTCAGGGACGAATGCCTGAACCTGCATTGGTTCGAATCGTTGGCGGAAGCCAAACGTGAGATCGAGGCTTGGCGCCGCGACTACAATGAGACTCGACCTCACATGGCGCTCAAGGAGCTAACGCCGGGCGAATTCGCCCGGCAATACAGCCTTCGGCCTACGGCCGAAGGCTCATGAAAGACCGAACACTAACGCTCGGCACTGTCCAAGAAATCCAAGCGGTTCA
>NZ_LPDI01000013.1:0-792 GCF_001528895.1 Burkholderia sp. MSMB1078WGS
CGGGTCGACGGCATCGTGCTGCGCCGTGAATTCACCGAAGGCACCGACGTCAAGGCCGGCCAGCGCCTCTACAAGATCGATCCGGCGCCGTACATCGCCGCGCTGAACAGCGCGAAGGCGACGCTTGCGAAGGCGCAGGCGAACCTCGTCACGCAGAACGCGCTGGTCGCGCGCTACAAGGTGCTGGTCGCCGCGAACGCGGTCAGCAAGCAGGACTACGACAACGCGGTTGCCACGCAAGGGCAGGCCGCGGCGGACGTCGCGGCCGGCAAGGCGGCGGTCGACACCGCGCAGATCAACCTCGGCTATACGGATGTCGTGTCGCCGATCAGCGGCCGCGTCGGCATCTCGCAGGTGACGCCGGGCGCATACGTGCAGGCGAGCCAGGCGACGCTGATGTCGACGGTGCAGCAGCTCGATCCGGTGTACGTCGACCTCACGCAATCGAGCCTCGAAGGGCTGAAGCTGCGTCAGGACGTGCAGAGCGGGCGTCTGAAGACGAGCGGCCCGGGCGCGGCGAAGGTGACGCTGATCCTGGAAGACGGCAAGACCTACTCGGAGCCGGGCAAGCTGCAGTTCTCGGACGTGACGGTCGACCAGACCACGGGCTCGGTGACGATCCGCGCGGTCTTCCCGAACCCGGGCCGCGTGCTGCTGCCGGGGATGTTCGTGCGTGCACGGATCGAGGAAGGCGTGAACGAGAACGCGTTCCTGGTGCCGCAGATCGGCGTCACGCACGACCAGAAGGGCCAGGCGATCGCGATGGTGGTGAACGCGGCCAACAAGGTCGAG
>NZ_LPDI01000014.1:0-773 GCF_001528895.1 Burkholderia sp. MSMB1078WGS
ATCGCGAAGGAGCATTCGGGCGCGTACGGGATGGGCGTCGACTACGCGTACACGATGGTCCACAAGGCGCCGCAGCGCACCGCGACGCCGCACGAGTCGATTCCGCCCGTTCCGGCGAAGTAAGCGCGGACGGCCTGCAACGGCTGATGCTGTGCGGCGGGTTCGATGCGAACGTGCCGCATGGGCGCCATGGCCGCGGGCGACGGACGTGAAAGAAACACGAATGCCGCCCGCGGCATGCCGTTCGGAACGCCGCGCCTGCATTTGAATTTGTCCGGGAGATTTATCGCATGGAACCTTATCTGGTTTCCCTTGGTGCGGGCCTGCTGATCGGTGTGATTTACAGCGCCATCAAGGTTCGCTCTCCCGCACCGCCGCTGATTGCGCTGGTCGGGTTGCTCGGCATGCTGATCGGCGTGCAAGCCTTACCCACCGTGAAACAGCTGTTTGGCTTCTGATCAACAAGAGGTGATGCACATGACCGCAACCGTGACCCAGCCGGATCTGATCCTGCATAACGGACGATTCACGACGCTCGACCGCGCGAACCCCGTCGCCACGGCCGTCGCGATTGCCGCCGGCCGCTTCGTCGCCGTCGGCAGCGACGCGGACGTCATGCCGCTCGCGGGCCGCGCGACGAAGACGATCGATCTCGGCGGCCGCGGCGTGCTGCCGGGCCTGATCGACAACCACTGCCACGTGATTCGCGGCGGCCTGAACTACAACATGGAACTGCGCTGGGACGGCGTGCCGTCGCTCGCGGTCGCGATGGA
>NZ_LPDI01000015.1:0-90014 GCF_001528895.1 Burkholderia sp. MSMB1078WGS
GCCAGCGATTCGCCGGTCGCCGGGTCGATCAGGCCGCTGTCGTGCAACGTGTCTTCGAGGTCGCCCACGCGGGTGTTCGTCGCGAACAGCTGCGAGCCGTTCACCGCGTCCGTGCTCGTCGCCGACAGGTCGCCTGCCGATACGTTCTTGATCTTCGTGCCGCCCGTTGCCGGATCGCCGCCCAGCGTGATCGTGCCCTTCGACGCGTCGTCGTACGTGACCGCAGCAAGCGATTTTCCGTCGTCGCCGATCAGGCCCGAACCCTTCAGTTGGCTCATGTTCACCGCGTCCGTGTCGGCCACGCCCGCGTTCACGTTCGACAGCGTCACCGGAGCCGATGCACTCGTACCGCCCAGCGTCACCTTGTCCTTCGCTGCGCTGTCGTACACCACAGCCAGCGATTCGCCGGTCGCCGGGTCGATCAGGCCGCTGTCGTGCAACGTGTCTTCGAGGTCGCCCACGCGGGTGTTCGTCGCGAACAGCTGCGAGCCGTTGACCGCGTCCGTGCTCGTCGCCGACAGGTCGCCTGCCGATACGTTCTTGATCTTCGTGCCGCCCGTTGCCGGATCGCCGCCCAGCGTGATCGTGCCCTTCGACGCGTCGTCGTACGTGACCGCTGCAAGCGATTTGCCGTCGTCGTCGATCAGGCCCGAACCCTTCAGTTGGCTCACGTTCACCGCGTCCGTGTCGGCCACGCCCGCCTTCACGTTCGAGATCGTCGTGCCGTCAGCGCCCTTCAGCGCCACTTCGTCGAAGTTCGCCGAGCCGTCCGGGTTCTTGCCGTACGTGACCGCCAGCGACGCCAGGTCGCCCGTACCCGGATCGGTGCCCACGAGGCCCGCATCCTTCAGTTGCTTCACGTTCACCGCATCGGTATCCGCCGTGCCCGCAGCCACGTTCGTGATCTGACGTTCGCCGCCCGCAACACCGACCGACACCGAGTTGACGCGATCCGCCTGCGAACCGACGCCCAGCGCGACCGAGTTGTTGGCGTTCGCCTTCGTGTTGAAGCCCATCGCGACCGAGTTGGCGCCCGTCGCGCCCGAGTTCGTACCGATCGCGAGGCTCTGGCTGCCCGCATTTGCGCCGTTGCCGATCGCGACCGCGCTGCCGCCGGCCGCGTTCGCCAGCGATCCGATAGCCGTCGCGAAATTGGCGCCTGCCGCGGTCACCGCACCGGAACCGATCGCCACGCTCGAGCTGCCGTTCGCCGTTGCGCCGCCACCGATGGCCGTCGCATTGCCGTTCAACGCCTGCGCATCCGTGCCGAGCGCCGTGGTTTGCGTGCCGGTCGCTTTCGCGGCCGCGCCGACGGCGACACCGCCGATGCCGCTCGACGTCGCGCCCGCGCCGGCGGCGAGCCCGCCGAGCCCGGCCGCGACCGTCGGCACATCGCTGCCGTCGCCCGCGCCGTCCGCGACGAAGTAGCCGCCGTCCGCCGCTACCTGCGGCATCGCGTCCAGCGTCGACTGGAGCTTGGCCACCTGATCGTTGAACTGGTTCACGCGTGCATCGACCTCATTCAGCGTCGCAGCCGAACCCGCGCCGATTTTCTCCTCGAGCGTGCGCAGGTTGACCGCGTCAGTCCCCGCCTGCGCATCGCCGACGTTGACGATCCGGCGCTCGGCGCCCACTTGGCCCACCGACACCACGCCGACCTGATCGGCAACCGAGTTCGCACCCAGCGCGATCGAGTTCATCGCGGACGCGTTCGCACCCGTGCCCAGCGCGAGCGACGAAGTGCCGTTTGCTGCCGCGTTCGCGCCCAACGCGATCGCGTTGCCGCCGACGGCGTTCGCGTTCGCGCCGATCGACACGGCACGGGTGCCCGTTGCCGATGCGTCGTCCGTGCCGTCGTTCAGCCCGTTCGCCTTGAGGTAGCGCGTCGCGTTGGTCACTTCGTTCGAAACATTCGTGATCTGGTCGCCGAGGTTCGTGACGTTCCGGTTGGTCTCGAACAGTTGCGAGCCGTTGACCGCGTCCGTGCTCGTCGCCGACAGGTCGCCTGCCGCTACGTTATGGATGGCCACAGGCGTACCGGCGTTGCCGAGCGTGATGCCGGTCTTCATCGCGTCGTCGTACGTCACCGCCAGCGACGTCAGGTTGCCATGACCGTCGTCGCCAACCAGGCCCGAGTCCTTCAACTGACCGACGTTCACCGCATCCGTGTCGTCCTTGCCTGCGGCAACGTTCTTCAACGCCACCGGCGCGTGTGCGTTTTCCCCGCCGAGCGACACCGAACCGTAGTTCGGCGTACCGTCCGCATTCTTGTCGTACGTCACGGCTGCCAGCGTGTTGCCGTTGTCGTCGACCAGTCCGCTATCCGTCAGCTTGTCCCGCAGGTCGGCGATGCCGTCCGTATTCTCGGTCGTGCGGCCGTCCAGGTTCGTCAGCGCATCGCCGACGTTGTTGAAATCCGTGCCGCCGATCTGATAGGTCGGCGCACCGATCGTGCCGTCCGCGTTCACCGTCGCGCCGCCACCGAGCGCACTCGCCACGCTTTGCGCCGCGTCGAACAGCTGCGAGCCGTTGACGGCGTCCGTACTCGCCGCGTGCACGGCGCCCTGCGCGACGTGCACGATCTTGCGTTGATTGCTTGCAGTACCAACCGACACCGTGTTGGCTTCAGACGCCGCTGACCCATTACCGAGCGCGACCGAATTGTCCCCGACCGCCACGGCATTCGCGCCCAGCGCGACGGCGTTGCTCGCGGATTTCGCGTTGAAGCCCAGCGACGCGCCATTCATGGCGGCGGTCGAACGCGCGCCCACCGCGATCGACCCTGCGCTCATCGCATGCGCGTCGTAACCGACAGCGACTGCGTTCTCCGATGCGGACGTGGTGTTACCGATTGCGACGCCATTCTGCATCGTGGACGCTGCATGGTTGCCGATCGCGACGCCACCATCCGTGACCGTCGACGCGTTCGAGCCGACAGCGACCGAGCCTGCGCCTACCGCGTTGGCCGCGTCACTGCCGTTGCCTGCACCGTTCGCACGGAAATACGGGCTATCGCCGTCGACGTTCGCGATGGCCTCGTTCAACTGCGCGACGTTCACTGCGTCGGTATCCTGCGTACCGGCAGCCACATTGGTAATCTGGCGCTTGAGCGTATCCGAGCCGACGGACACGCTGTTCCCGCGATTTGCGAGCGAATTGTCGCCCAATGCGACGCCATAGTTCGCCGTCACGCGGGTGCCGTCGCCCAATGCGACGCCCCGGCTCGTCGTGGTCGCATTGCGGCCGATCGCAATCGCGCCGCCGGCAATGCTGTTCTGTGCTGAAGCGCCCTCGCCAAATGCAATCTGCCCCAGGCCAGCCGACGTACGGGCGCCGGCACCGATCGCGATATTCGTTTGCCCGATGTCTCCACCATATGAATTTCCTGCATACGCACCGTCGCCGATGGCGATCGACTTGGTGCCTGTAGCAGTAGCTGGGGTTGTGCCGCGTACGTTCACATACGGATTGTCGACCGACGCAATCGCGGCATTCAACTGCCCGAGATTCACGGCATCCGTAATTTGCGTGCCGGCGGCGACGTTGACGATCTGACGTGTAAAGCCGCTGCCGTCGGTCGCGGCGCTGCCGACCGATACGGCATTTCCTCGATTCGCCACGCTGCCGGAGCCCAGTGCGACCGCACTGCCAGTGCTGGCCGTCGCGCCGTTCCCGAGTGCAACAGCCGCGTCTGCGCTTCCGCGAGCGAGCGTGCCGAGCGCGACTCCTCGCTGCGAATAAGCCGAGTCGCCGATGGCGACCGAGTAAGAACCGAAATTGCTCGCCTTCGCACCGATACCGATCGACCCGATACCGGCGACCGACGCGTCCGTTCCGATTGCGATCGAATTTGCGGCGCCGGGAATCGTCCCGGAAGTCACGCGAGCATTTTCGCCGATAGCAATTGCGCCCGTAATCCCGGCCGATGCTCCCGTTCCCGTGCTGTTCACCTTGACGTACGGGTTATCGGTCGATGCCTGCTTGATCGCTGCATTCAGCTGATTGAGGTTGACTGCGTCGGTACCTGCGACGCCAGCAGCCAGATTGTTGATGCGATGGCTCGCCAGGTTGACGTTGTCGTCAAAATCCGCCGGCCCGGAGATATGCACGCCGGACCCGCCGAGGAGCACGAGGTGGCCGTCCTTGCTCCCGGAGACGGCTGCGTACGTCCGAAAGTCCGCCACACCGAGATTGCTTCCGTCAATTCCAGCGTTGTTGGCCAGACTGAATGAAGGAGCACGCCCCTGATATACCGGCGTATACGGCGCAAAAAGAGATGGGGCGCAAGAGGGCCTTATCGAACTGGCAGATCCGATTGTTGTCCCGGTTGTTGGCCCACACAGCAACAGCGCGCCGTTGCCGCTTGCGGGCGCTCCGTGGGCATCCAATGACAATGCCCCGCCACCTACGCCCGCCATCATCGCAACCGCAGTCGCGATCGCCGACTTCGCGTTCGAAGTCGACTTGCTGCGCGCACGCGCCGTTTCGGACACGGCCGCCCACGTCCCGGTGGACGCATTCCATACCACTCGATAAGACTTGTTCATGTGTTTCTCTCAATGAAGATCCGATTGCTTCGGCACCCGATGCAATTTACGGAACCTCCATTGGCGGGCCTATCGGGCCAAGCTGAAAAGCCGCCGCCCCTCCTGTCTGTCTAGTCCTACCATTCGCGGCGTACGGCGTCGCACGCGATTCCTTCGCGCGCTGCATCTTCCTCGCCAGATAACGACAGGCTCCCGATTGAGCTTGGTCCTACCCATCCGGATAACGGCATAAGACCTCAAGCTAATTCGCTCGATTTACATTAGGCCTAGTCTGATGGCCCTCGACGTTTCTATAGGACCCGGCCGCTTCTCGCGGCCAATGCGACTCAATAAAGTGGCTGCTGAACCCTCAGGTCCTTCTCGTTCCCGTTCGTGGCCCACGTTATCGCGCGCGACCGACATTGCGCCCATTCCGAAGCGATCGCTGCATGGCGCCGACCGGCGACCGAAGACCCTGTCGATACATCCCTGACATATCGAGCGAGGCTATCGAATCGATGAAAACCAACATGATCCATGTCGCCGTGACCGACGACCATCCCGCCATCCTGTTCGGTGTCAAGCACGAGCTGTCGAACAGTCAGTCAATCTCGGTCGACGGTCTCGCGCGCAATTCCACCGAGCTGTTCGACTTGCTGAGCCGCATGCGTTTCGACGTGCTGGTATGCGATTACTCGATGCCGGCCGGCAACTACGGCGACGGCGTCGCGCTGCTTTCCCTGATCCAGCAGCGCTATCCGCATCTGAAAATCGTCGTCCTGACGATGCTCGAAAGTCCGGCGATTCTGTCGGCGCTCACGCAACTCGACATCCCGTGCATCGTCAGCAAGTCGGACCTCACGACGCATCTGTCGCGCGCCGTCCATGCCGCGTATGCGAACGGCGGCTACATGTCGCCGACGATCGAACGGATTCTGCGCGCGCAGAGACTGTCGGGGCGTGCCACGCGAGGCGAGCCGCGGCTTACGCTGCGCGAGCTCGAGGTCGTTCGACTGTTCGTGTCGGGCATGCGCATCGACGAGATCGCCGAGCGGCTGCATCGCAGCAAGAAGACGATCAGCACACAGAAGAGCAACGCGATGTTGAAGCTCAATATCGAACGAGAAGTCGACCTCGTGCGCTACGGAATTGAAACAGGACTCGTCCCGTCTACCGCGCGCCCGATCGAAGTACCCACTGGCATTACCGATCCGGCCGAAAAGTCAGATCAAAATTGACATTCCCGGACGGGTCCGATGGACACTATCGATGACGCCTTTTAACTTAGCAAGGGTGCGCGTCAAGACGCCGACGCAGTACACCTAAACAGTCAAGCGCGTCGTTACAGGCCGACATCGTGAAGCATATTGAAAAGGAAAGAGTGCGACTGATTCTGATCGAGTTTTCGAAACTAGCGGGTGTCGAGCGCCGAGAGTTCCTTGGCGCGATGAATGAATTCCTGTTCTCGTCGCCGCAACAGCGGCGTCACATCGTCGAGGGATGGGAGCGGCAGGCGCTGTCCGCGCCGGCCGATCGCGATTCAAGGGGGCCGCAATCGACCGGGCAGCGAGTTTGAGCGTGGTAAAACCGGCGGCAAGCCACGCCCGGTCACGCCATGTCAGGCACCTTGATCGGGCTTTGCACGGGACGACGTTTCCCAGCCGTGCTCGACGGCATACTTGACCAGATCCGTATCGCTCTTGATCCCGAGCTTTTCCATCGCACGCGCCTTATGCGTGCTGATCGTCTTTTTGCTGCGTTTCAATTTGTCGGCAATGTCGTCGACGCGCATGCCCGACACGAACATCCGCACGACTTCCGTTTCTCGCACGCTCAATTCGCTCTTCGCATTGGGCCTCGCGAGGCGCGCTTCGCGCACCTTCAGCACATCGGAAACGGTTGGGGAATGGTATTTGAGGCCGCCTGCGTGCGCGGTCAGAATAGCAGGGAACAGATACGACACCGCATCGGCCTTGCTGACTATCGCCCGTACGCCGATGTCGTCGAGCGAGCCGAGAATCGCCGGGTTGTCGAGCATCGTCAGCACGACGAGCTTCACGTCGGGAAAGCGTCGACGGATGAAATTGAATAGCGCGATACCGTCGCCGTACTGGCCGGCCGGCATCGCATAGTCGGACACCAGCACGTCGCACGGCGTCGTCTCCAGCAGTTCGACGAGCTCGGTCGAATTGGTCGCGTGCCCCCTGAGCTCGATCTCCTTCATTCTGGACAATTCGTGCGACACACCGACGATCATCCCCGGATGGTCGTCGGCCACCACCACACCGATGCGCAGTTCGTTCATTCGATTCTCCTGTGTGCCATCTGGCGCTGCCGATCGAGGGCGGCCGGCGCAATTTTACGATAGAACGCCTGCGCGACGGCAGCCACGTGCCGGCTCTTTCGCGCGCTGTCGCGCCGGCTACGCCGGCCGCATTGCCGCGGCAGTCTCGATCACATACTTGATCAGATCGATGTCGCTGTGCAGCCCGAGCTTGGCCATCGCGGTGCTTTTCTGCGCGCTGACGGTTTGTTTGGTGCGATGCAGCATGTCCGCGATCTCGTTGACGGTGAGCCCCGACATATAGAGCTCGATGATCTTCGCTTCACGCTCCGTCCACGCCTTCACACGCCGATGGCCGAGCAGCGGGCCGGACGCCACGCCGATCAGCTGTGCGACGGCGGGCGATACGTAGCTGCCGCCCGTATACGCGGCATGGATAGCCGGCACCAGGTGCGCGATCACGTCCGTCTTGCTGAGCAGGCAGCCGATCCCTTCGTGTATCAGCAACCGCACGGTGGCCGGATTGTCGATCATCGTGTGGACGACGATGCGTAGCGACGGATGATGCCGGCGGATATGACGGAACATCGGCAAGCCGTCCTGACCGTCGCCGGGCATCGCGTAGTCCGACAGCAGGACATCGCAATCCGCGGCCTCGAGCGCCGACAGCAATTCCGTCGGGCCGCGGGCCGTGCCGGCGATCGTCATGCCGGGCTCCCGCGCAAGCGTATGGCACAGGCCAAGCAGCGCAGCGGGATGATCGTCCGCGAGCATCACACGAATTGACGAACCATCTTCCCAATGCCGACCCAGTTCATCTGCCTGCACACGTTCCCCCGGCCTCGATTTTGTCGTTGCAAACAGGAGCTCGATCGGTCCCGGCGCGGCACGGCATGGCGCCGTGGCTGGAATCGACGCGATCTCCCCACCCGGACAATATAGAGACGGGCGTCCATCCCGATAATCGGATCAATCTTAAAACGGCGGCGAAGCGCCGTCAGGCTGGTCCTATTCTGTTGACTGTTGGTGCACAAACGCCGATGCGCCGCGTCTGCCGAGGGTTTGCCGGACAAGCGATTCGAGCCCATCGAACGCGGACGCGAGGGCGGCCAGCTCGCCACGTTTGACCTGTCGCTCCAGTTCCGCACACGTGTCGGCAACCGGGTACTCGCGGATCATCGCGAACATCCCGCGCAGCGTATGCAGATCGCGCAGCACCGCATCGGCGTCGTTCCCGGCGAGCGCCTCGCGCAGCGACGCCAGCAGGCCGTGCGCCGACTGGCTCAACGCCACATGCACCGCGTCGGGCAGGCGCCCGTCGCCGATGCTGTCGCTATCGGGCATGCGTGCCGCGGGCGACGCGGTCGCACCCGACAGGCGGCGCAGCGTCGCATCGAGCGTCGCCAGCATGACGGGCTTCACCAGCACCGCGTCGATGCCGGCCGCCTTGCAACGCCGGTGTTCTTCGATTTCGGCGTGAGCGGTCAGTGCGACGATCGGCAAGGTCGCCCCTTGCGCACGCAGGCTGCGCGCGAGCACGTAGCCGTCCATGCCCGGCATGTTGAGGTCGGTCAGCAGCAGATCGAATGGTTGCGTGTTGAGGCGATGCAACGCATCGGCACCGCTTTCCGCCAGCTCGACGCTGCAGCCGATCGCCTCGAGTTGCATCCGCATCAGCTCGCGATTCGACGGCTGATCGTCGACGGCGAGGACGCGTAGGCCGTCCAGCGCCGCCGCGCCGCCGAGCGCCAATGCCGAATCGTCCGCAGGCAGCGGCGCATCGGTCGGCGGGAACGGCAGCGTGACGACGAACCGGCTACCCTCGCCGGGCACACTGCTCACGTCGATCGTCCCGTCCATCAGGTCGACCAGCCGGCGGCACAGCGACAGCCCGAGCCCGCTGCCGCCGAAGCGCCGCGCGATCGTCGAATCGGCCTGCGTGAACGGCTCGAACAGCTTGCGCTGCTGCACATCGCTAATTCCGATCCCGGTGTCGCTGACGCCGATCGCAATGGACGGCCGCCCCGCGTCATCGGTTGTCGCGTTGATCTCGATCAGCACGTCGCCTTCGTCCGTGAACTTGATCGCGTTGCTGAGCAGGTTCGACGCGATCTGGCGAACGCGTGTCGGATCGCCTAGATAGCGCGCGGCGAGACCGTCGTCGACGATGCAGTCGAACAGCAGCCCCTTCGCGTCGGCCACCGGCTCGAAGATCGCCGCGACGTCCCGCACCACGGCCGCGGCATCGAACGGAATCGATTCGATCGATATCTGTCCGGCCTCGATCTTCGAAAAATCGAGCACGTCGTTGATGATGCCGAGCAATGCGTTCGATGACGACACGACGACACGCAGACGCTCGCCCGCGGCCGCCGGCAACGCCATGCGCTCGATCAGTTCGAGATTGCCGAGGATCGCGTTCAGCGGCGTTCTGATCTCGTGGCTCATCGTCGACAAAAAGGTCGACTTGGCGCGATTCGCATCGTCGGCCGCGTGCCGTGCGTTGTCCGCCGCGAGCTTGGCGTCGCGCAACGCCTGCTCGATGCGCTTCTTGTCCGTGATGTCGGTGAAGGCCGCGATCAGCACGCTGGCGTTCCGGTATCGCGCGGGCGCCAGACTGATCGCCAGGTCGATCCGGTCGCCGTCGCGGGTGGTAAGCGCGAGATCGTCGTGCACGATGCCGGCATCGCGCTGCTCGACGTAGCGCCGTGCAATGTCTCCGAACAGCGAATCCGTTTCCGTGACCACCCGCTCCGCCACGTCGTTCGTCGCGGGACTGAACAGCATCGGCCGGCCGGTGCCGGCCTCGATCACACCCAGGCCGATCGGCGCGGTTTCGATCAGCATCCGGTTCAGGTGCTCGGTTTCGACGACGCGCGCCGACTGTTCGAGCAATGGCCCGAACACGCGCCGGTTGAACCACAGCAACAGCGCCCACAGCACGCCGATCAACCCCGCCGCGAGCGCGGCCGTGAGACGGACCTGCGGCCAGATGCCGGCTGCCAGATCGCCCCAGGTGTATGCATAGATGAGGCGCCAGCCAGTCGTGCCTAGCGGTCCGCTCGCGGTGAACACGCCATTGCTTGCCCGCCGCGTCACGATGCCCGATGCGCCGGCCACCTCGCGGGCGGCCGCCAGCACGTCGGGCCGGGCCGTACCCTCGGCGCTCGTCGTAATCGGTACGCCTTCCTGGTTCGTCACGACGAAGGTCCCGTCGAACCGGTCAGCCGATACCGATCGAAGCATCAGATCGACCGGGATTTCGCTGACGAACACGGCGAACGGCGCGCCGCTCGTGTCCACGGCGTTGATCGTCAGCCGGATCGACGGGATGCCGGTCAGTGGACTGGGGCTCGGATCGACCCAGCGCACCGCGCGCAAACCGTTGCGCGGATCGGTCGCCTTGTCGGGCGCGATCGATTTGCCGCCCGCCTGCGTCAGCGCGTCGAACAGCGCGGTTCGGTTCGAGAGCGATGCATCGAGCCGCGCCCGATCGGGCCAGGGCGCCGGCGAAGCCACGACCAGGTCACGCGACGGCGTGTAGAGGTAAGCACTGAGGTCATAGTGCTGTTCGCTGGTGATGGCAGCCATCGTGGCCGACAGATGCCCCGTCAGTGCGATGAAGCGGCCGAGTTCCGGCACCGGCGCTGCGGGCGACGGACTGACGAACAACATCGATTGCAGCCCGCTCCCGCGCCGAAGTTCCATTTGGCCGCCGTTCGCGCGAAACCGCGCGACCTCGGCGCCCGAAGCCGTTTCGCGCTGCGCCCATATGAGTTCCGCGAAATAGACCGTGCTGCGCAGCACGCGCTCCGCCTTCACGGCTTCGCTGGCCAACTGCAGGCCCTCGACCGTCAACGCACGCCGCTCGCTGGCCAGGTGCACGTGAACAATGGACGCCACTGCCATTCCGAACGTGACGAGCGCAAGGACAGTCAGCACGATACCGCCGCCGAACAGCGCGGCGCGTTGGTAACGGCGCATCGCCGACAGCACGGTGGACGGTGGGGAAATGGGCATGGCGCTGTCGTTGCCTCGTCTGGATTCAACGTGGCGATGATATCAAGGCCGGGGATGAACGAGCGGCCGCCGAGCAACGTGCCAGCCCAATGAACGCGAGCGGCAGCGCATGCCGCGACGGCTGACGCGCAGCCGATCGCGAGGGCTGCCAGCTTGCGAAAAACGCGGTTTGACATCCGGTTCAGCGAAGCAACTTCAACGGCAGCGCGCAGCGTTCACAGAAAAAGCAGTGCCGCACTGGCAACGAGCGTCGGCACAATGGCTGCGGCGAGCAATCCGCCCACGCTCACCGATTCGTCGCGAAAACCCCTGCGCACGATCGCGAGGCCGGCCGGATTCGGCGCATTCGCAATGACGGTCAGGCCGCCGCCGGCCACCGCGCCCGCGACGAGCATGTATTTCGCAATCAATCTGCTATATCGACTCGGCACCAATTGGAACCTTGGCGGCGCCCGCGATATTGAGTTGATGATTAAATTGAAGCATTTAATTGATGTCTTTTGGCCAAACCGATTGACACACGGAAAGGCCCTGGCCAGAAATTCAGGGCGTGTGATGCGTACTACCTCTGCTGCAACGCATTCACACGTCGCGCGTCACACCGTCCGCCTGACCAGCATCGTCCGGATTTCCGAAATCGCCTTCGTCGGATTCAGCCCCTTCGGACACACGTCCGTGCAGTTCATGATCGTCCGGCAGCGGAACAACCGGTACGGATCCTCGAGATCGTCGAGCCGCTCGGCCGTCGCCAGATCGCGCGAATCGGCGATGAAGCGGTACGCCTGCAGCAGCCCGGCCGGCCCGACGAACTTGTCCGGGTTCCACCAGTAGCTCGGGCACGACGTCGAACAGCACGCGCACAGGATGCATTCGTACAACCCGTCGAGTTGGTCGCGCTCTTCCGGCGATTGCAGCCGCTCGCGCGCGGGCGGCGTCGTGTCGTTGATCAGGTATGGCCGGATCGAATGGTACTGGTTGAAGAAGTCGGTCATGTCGACGATCAGGTCGCGCACCACCGGCAGCCCCGGCAGCGGCCGCAGCACGATCTCGCGCGGCAGCGTCTGCATGTTGGTCAAGCATGCGAGGCCGTTCTTGCCGTTGATGTTCATCGCGTCCGAGCCGCAGATCCCCTCGCGGCACGAGCGCCGGTACGCGAGCGTCTCGTCGTCGCGCTTCACGCGGCCGAGCACGTCGAGCAGCATGCGGTCGGCCGGGTCCACGTCGATCTCGTAGCGCTGCAGGTACGGCTGCGCGTCGCGATCGGGGTCGTAGCGGTAGATATGCAGGGTGCGCGGATCGCTCATCGGTTCCTCCCGGCGCGGGGCCGGCATGGGTTCACGGGTGCTGCGGGGCGGCGTTGCGGCACACGGCGCCGCAAGCGCCATGCCGGTCAATCGTCGTCCACGCGCTTGTCGACCAGATAGCGACCGCGCTCGACGCCCGCGCGCAGCGCCTCGACCTCGGTCAGCCATTCGGGGCCGGCGGCCTCCGGTACAGCCAGTTCGATGCGCGCGCCGGCGGCGTACACCTGTACCTCGTCGCGCCACGCGCCTCGCTCGTTGGGCCGCGCCCATACGAGGATTTCGTGACCGCGATACGGATCTCGAACCTGTGCGTCCTGTTGATGTGCCACGGTGGCCTCCTGTCTTATCTGCGATGACGATGCAAAAAATGCGCGCCGGCGGCGCGCCGCGCACGCCATCGGTCTCGCGCGCACGCGCCGTGCCCGGCCGGCACGCCGCTTGCGTCCCTTTTCCGCATCGAAGCGCAACGGGCCCGCATCGCGCAGGGCCGGAAAGGATGCACATCATGATCGGCCACCTCGAATTACTCGGACGCCTGCTGCTGGCCGCGCTGCTCGGCAGCGTGATCGGGCTCGAACGCGAGCGCCTGAACTGGGCCGCCGGGCTGCGCACGCACATGCTCGTGTGCGTGGGCGCCGCGCTCGTGATGCTGGTGTCGACGTTCGGCTTCGAGGACGTGCGCGGGCAAAACGGCGTCGTGCTCGATCCGTCGCGGGTCGCCGCTCAGGTGGTGTCCGGCATCGGCTTTCTGGGCGCGGGCTCGATCCTGCTGCGCGGCGAAATGGTGCGCGGACTGACGACGGCCGCGAGCCTGTGGGCGGTAGCCGGCGTCGGGCTCGCCGCGGGCGGCGGCATGGTGGTTGCGTCGATCGGCGCCACCGCGATCGTGCTCGCGATCCTCGCGGGCGTGAAGCCGCTCGAGCGCCGCTTCATCGCGCAGCGCCAGCAGCGCACGCTGCTGCTCGTGGCCGAGCGCGGCGGCCTGACGCTCGGCACGCTGCACGAAGCGCTCGGCCCCGGCCGCGTGCGCGTGAAACGGTTCATCGTCCAGCAGTCGGACGACGATCCGGACACCGACGACATCTCCGTCTCGTTCTCGCGCACGAGCGGGCCGGAATTCGCGGCGATCTGCGAGACGCTGCAAAACATCGCGTGCGTCCGGACCTGTCGACCCGACACCTCGTCAAGGAGTTTCGCGTGACCCAGACCGACCTGCTCTCCTATCTCGTGACGAGCCAACTGGCCGCGCGCATGCGCAGCGGGGCCTGGCTCACGACCGGCCAGCTGGTCGGCGCGTTGCGCGCGTGGCTCGCGTGCCGCCACGCCGAATGCGACTGGCTGGACCGGATCAGGATCGCGCACGCGTCGGCGACGATCGCGCAGGAGATCTACGAGATCGCGGTCGCGCACGGCGATCCGCACAGCGGCGAACGCGTGCGGATCGACGCGGATTCGCCGGAACTGCAGGCGCTGCGCGCACGCTGCGATGCGCTGTTGCAGTGGCTCGACGGCGACCGGGACGTCGGCGCCCGATGATCGTGCCCGATCGCATCGCCCGCGCCGACGACCGCCGGCT
Organism: Burkholderia sp. MSMB1078WGS; assembly: GCF_001528895.1. Lineage (NCBI taxonomy): Bacteria > Pseudomonadati > Pseudomonadota > Betaproteobacteria > Burkholderiales > Burkholderiaceae > Burkholderia > Burkholderia sp. MSMB1078WGS. The sequence goes on from NZ_LPDI01000015.1 coordinate 13,711, forward strand.
CGACGCCGCGCCGGCGGACGGCCCGCTGCGGCACGGCCTGCTCGAGCGCGGGCGCAACTGCGACGCGATCCGCGGCGCGGACCGCTTCGCGATGCTGGTCGACGGCGACGCGTACTTCTCGACGCTGCGCGCGGCGCTGCTGCGCGCACGCTATACGGTGTTCATCGTCGGCTGGGACGTGGACAGCCGGATGCGGCTCGCGCCGGGCGGCGCCGACGACTCGTTGCCCGACACGCTCGCGGCCTTTCTGCATGCGCTCGCATCCGCCCGCCATAACCTGCGCATCTACGTGCTCGCGTGGGACTTCGCGATGATCTACGCGCTGGAGCGCGACTGGCCGCCCGTGTATCGGGCCGGCTGGCGCGCGCATCGCGGCATCCGGTTCCGGCTCGACGATGCGCACCCGCGGGGCGCGTCGCATCATCAGAAGCTGGTCGTGATCGACGATCGGCTCGCGTTCGTCGGCGGCCTCGACCTGACGCGCGCCCGCTGGGACACGCCCGCGCATGCGGCCGACGACCCGCGCCGCCGCGACGAGCACGGCATGCCGTACGGGCCGTTCCACGACGTGCACGCGATGTTCGACGGCGACGCCGCCGCCGCAATCGGCGAACAGGCGCGCTCCCGCTGGCTGCAGGCATGCGGGCGCCCGATCGCGATCCGCGCGCGGCGCCATCTCGACCGGGCGGACGACGACCCGTGGCCGCCCGATGCGCGCGTCGACGTACGCGACGTGCGGCTCGGCATCGCGTACACGGCGCCGCGCCACGGCGGCCGCGAGCCGGTGCGGCAGGTGCGCGCGCTCGTCGAGGACGCGATCCGCGCCGCACGGCGGCACCTGTATGTCGAAAACCAGTACTTCACCGCGGCGGTCGTGCGCGAAGCGTTGTCCGCGCGCCTCGCCGACGCGCACGGGCCGGACGTGACGGTCGTCGCGCCGCGCGTGCAAAGCGGCTGGCTGCAGGAAGCGACGATGGGCGTGCTGCGCGCGCGGCTGCACGCGACGCTCGCGGCGGCCGACCGCTTCGACCGCTACCGGCTGCTGTATCCGCACGTCGACGGGCTCGGCGACGCGTGCGTGAACGTGCACAGCAAGGTCGCGATCGTCGACGACGAATGCATCGTGATCGGCAGCGCGAACCTGAACAACCGCTCGATGCTGCTCGATACCGAATGCTGCATCGCGCTCGTCGCGGCCGGCGACGCACGCATTCGCGGCGCGATCGCCCGCATGCGCGAGCGGCTGCTGGCGGAGCATCTCGGCACGACGCCCGATGCGGTGGCCGACGCGTTCGCGTGCGGGGAACGGCCGAACGTCGTGCTCGACCGGCTGCGCGCGAAGCCGGGCCGCACGCTGCGCACGCTCGACCCGGCCGTGTCGCCGCAATTCGAAGCGCTCGTGCCGGTCAGCGCGCGGCTCGACCCCGAGCAGCCGATCGAGCCGGACCGGTTCGTCCGCGAATTCGTGCCGCACGAGCAGCATCGCTCGCTCACCGCGCGCTTTTTCGTACTGGGGGCGATCGTGCTGGCCATCGCCGCGCTGGCGCTCGCGTGGCGCTTCACGCCGCTGGGCGCGCACCTGAACGTCGCGTCGCTGTCGCGCGCAGTGGCCGGCATCGCGCGGCTGCCGGCCGCGCCTGCGCTGCTGCTCGCGGCCTACGTGGTCGCGGCGACCTTCGCGGTGCCGATCACGCTGCTGATCGCCGCGACGGGGCTCGTGTTCGGCGCGTGGCCGGGCTTCGCGTATGCGGGAGTCGGTTCGATGGCGGCCGCCGCGGCAACCTACGCGCTCGGTCGCTGGCTCGGGCGCGACGCGGTGCGCCGGCTCGCCGGCCCGCGCGCGAACCGGCTGAGCGAGCACATCGGCCGGCGCGGCGTGGTCGCGATGGCCGTGCTGCGACTGCTGCCGATCGCGCCGTTCACCGTCGTGAACCTCGTCGCCGGCGCGTCGCACATCGGGCTGCGCGACTTCCTCGTCGGCACCGCGCTCGGGATGCTGCCCGGCATCGTGCTGACCGTCACGTTCGCGCACCAGTTGACGGCCGCGCTCAGTCATCCCGGGCCGGGCGCGTTCGCGTGGCTCGCGGCAATCGGCCTCGCGCTCGTCGGCGTGTCGATCCTGCTCGTGAGGATGCTGCGACGATGGCGCTGAGCACGCACGCGGCCCCGCCGCCGCAGGTCGTCACCGCCGACGCGGCGCCCGTCGCCGCGCCGGGCGGGCGCGACCTGCGGATCGCGACCTACAACATCCGCGGCGGCTACGGCGTGTGGCACGCGCGCGCGGCCGACCGGATCGCGGCGGTGATCGACGAACTCGACGCGGACGTGATCGCGCTGCAGGAAGTACCGCTCGGCGGCACGCGCGCGCCGGACGTGCTCGCGCACCTGCGCGACGCGACCGGCATGCACGCGGTGGCCGGCCCGACGATCGACACGCCCGAGCGCCGCTACGGCAACGCGGTGCTGTCGCGCTGCCCGATCCGCGCGGCGCGCACGCTCGACCTGTCGTTCCACCCGCGCGAGCCGCGCGGCGCGCTCGACGCCGACATCGACTGCAGCGCCGGCACGATCCGCGTGGTCGCGACCCATCTCGGGCTGTCGGCCAGCGAGCGCAGCGCGCAGGTGCAGCGGCTGCTCGCGGCGTTCGACACGGGCGCGATGCCGGTGATCCTGCTCGGCGACATCAACGAATGGTTCGTGCGCGGCCGCGCGCTGCAAGCGCTCGTCACGCGGTTCCGGCGCGCGCCCGCGCCGCGCACGTTTCCGACCGTGTGGCCGGTGTTCTCGCTGGACCGGATCTGGATCCATCCGGGCGAGTTGCTGGTGGACGTGGTCGTGCATCGCAGCGCGCGGGCACGGCACGCGTCCGATCACTACCCGCTGGTGGCCCGGATGCGCGCGACGCCCGCGACGGGCACGGCACTTGCGCGGTGAGCTTTTTTCGATACGACGGAGCCCGCTCATGCGAACCGACGCACTCGACGGAAAGGATCTCGATTACTGGTGCGCACGCGCGTTGTGCGCGGATGACGAAGACACGCTGCGCTTCACGGCCGTCTCGCCCACCGTCGTCGTGACGGCCGCATGCGACGCGCTTCGGCACCTCGACGCGCCGTTCGCGCCTTCGGCATCGTGGGCCGATGCGGGCGCGGTGCTCGATCGCGTGACCGACCTGCGGATTGCCGGCCACGGCAACACCGTCGAATGCGACGCGACCTTCGTCGACGGCCCGTCGACCTGCGGTGCTCGCGGCCGCACGGCGCGCGAAGCGCTGCTGCGCGCGTTCGTGCGCGCGCGCTTCGGCGACGAGGTGGACGAGCCGCCGCCGTTCCCGCACCGGATCGAACATGGCGCGGTGGTGCGGTATGACCCGGGGGCGCCGATTCCGGACACGGATGACGATCCGGCGGCCGGCGACCCGGCGGCAGGAGACAGTTCGGATATCCGGTCGATACCGCGCATGTAAGTGCAGCCGCCGGTCAGTCAGGCATGTAAAAACGACAGCCCTTCAATTCGCATTCCCGCGAACGCCCCGCCCCGCCGACGGTCGCGCAGCAGGCACGCGCGTTGCGACGCACCGGCTTTACCGCTCGCCGCCACTCGCCCTCGCCACGCCATGGACTCCACACCGCCGTTCGCTCCGCACCTCTACTTCTGCGACGCCCGTCTCGTGGGGCCGCTCGACGCGTGGCCGCCGACCTTCGCGCATATCGCCGGCATGGGCTTCGATCACGTGCTCGTCGGCGCGTTCTGGGCCGCGAGCGTCGCCGGTTTTCCGCGCCACGTGGCCGATTTCCGGCAGCCGGCCCAATCGTTCGCGACGCGCGCCAGCGCACTGGAAACCTTCTCGCGGCTCGCGCAACTGGCGAAAGGCCACGGGCTGCGCCTGCTGCTCGAAGTCGTGCCCGATCGCATCGCGCGCGAGAACCCGCTGCGCGCCGACCATCCCGACTGGTACGTCGAGCACGCGCACGACGATGCGCTGATCGACCCGCGCGGCACCGCGCACGCGCTGGATATCGCGCAGGCGAACGCCGGCGACGCAGCGGCGCGCGACGCGCTCTCGGCATGGTGGTGCGCGCATCTCGCGACGTTCGCCGACGCGGGCGCGGCCGGCTTCCTGATCGACGCCCCCCATCATCTGCCGGCCGACTGGTGGCCCGGCTGGCGCGCGGCGCTGCGCCGTGCGCGCCCGGACGTCGCCGTGCTCGCCGGCGTGCCCGGCCATGCGCGCGACGCGCTCGCACAGCTCGAAACCGCCGGCTTCGACGCGGTGTTCTCGTCGGTGCGCTGGTGGGACCTGCGCGCGCCATGGTTCACGGACGAACACCGGCTGCTGCGGCGCATCGGCGCGCCGATCGCGTTTCCCGATGCGCCGGACGGCCCGCGTCTCGCCGACGACTGGCCCGACGCACCCGACGACACCGTCGCCCGCGCGTATCGCCGCGCGCTGTGGACGGCCGCCGCCGTCGGCACCGGCTGGCTCGTGCCGATGGGCTTCGAGCGCGGCGTGACGGTGCCGCTGATGGCCCGCGACGCGGATGCCGAACGCTACCGCGTCGCGTTCGAGCACGCCCGTTTCGACCTGTCGGGCGCGATCGCCGATGCGAATGCATGGCGCCGCGCCACGCCCGTCGTGGCGGCCCGCGGCGAAATCGTGCAACTGAGCGCGCCGGGCGCGCATGCGACCGCGCTGCTGCGCGGCACCGGTCCATTGCTCGAACACGACGACACCGCGTTGCTGATTGCGTTGAATCCCGATCTCGACGCGCCGGCCACGGTCGACCCGGCGACGATCCTGCCCGGCGTGCCGGGCGGCTTCACGCGCGTCGCCACGCACGACGGCGCGCAAACGCATCCGCCGGCCGCGCTCGAGCCGTTCACGCTCGCGCCCGGCGCGTATGCGCTGCTGCACGCGTGGCAGGCGCCGCCCGTCACCGCGCGTCCCGACGCCGCGCGCGAGCGCACCGTGCTCTCGGCGGCGCTCGCGGCCGACCGGATCGCGATCGAGCGCGTCGAGCCGTCGGTCGACGACGGCCGCTTCGCGATCAAGCGCGTGATCGGCGAGCCGCTCGTCGTTCGTGCGTCGATCTTCACGGACGGGCACGCGCATCTGGCGGCCGTGCTCCAGTGGCGCGCCGCCGACGACGACGCCTGGCGCGAAATCCCGTTCGAAGCCGAGCCGAACGACCGTTGGCATGCGCGCGTCATGCTCGACCGGCTCGGTCGCCATGAATTTCGCGTGATCGCGTGGCGCGACGACTGGGCGTCGCTGGTCACCGACATCGCGAAAAAGCGGGCGGCCGGCCAGGACGTGACGCTGGAGGTGCGCGAAGCGCAACTGCTGCTCGCGACCGCGCTGAAGCTCGCCGAGCCGGACGATCCGCGCGCGGTCACGCGGATGGAACGGCTCGCCGCCGAGCTCAAGGACGCGTCGCCCGACGACCGCCTCGCGCTGATTGGCGCGCCCGCGCTCGCCGACGCGTTCGCGGCGCTGCGCTACCGCCCGTTCGTCACGCACGACGGGACGACCTACCCGGTCGACGTCGAGCGCCGCAAGGCGCGCTTCTCGAGCTGGTACGAGATGTTTCCGCGCTCGGCGAGCGACGATCCGCACCGGCACGGCACGTTCGACGACGTGATCGCCCATTTGCCGCGCATCCGCGACATGGGTTTCGACGTGCTGTATTTCCCGCCGATCCACCCGATCGGCACGTCCGCCCGCAAGGGCCGCAACAACAGCCTCACCGCCGGCCCCGACGACGTCGGCAGCCCGTACGCGATCGGCTCCCCCGACGGCGGGCATACGGCCGTGCATCCGGAACTCGGCACGCTCGAATCGTTCCGTGCACTGGTCGACGCCGCGCGCGGGCACGGGCTCGAGATCGCGCTCGATTTCGCGATCCAGTGCTCGCCCGACCATCCATGGCTCGCCGCACATCCGGGCTGGTTTGCATGGCGGCCCGACGGCTCGCTGCGCTTCGCCGAAAATCCGCCGAAGCGCTACCAGGACATCGTGAACCCCGATTTCTACGCGCCGGACGCGCTGCCCGACCTGTGGCTCGCGCTGCGCGACGCGGTGCTGTTCTGGGTCGATGCGGGCGTGCGGATCTTCCGCGTCGACAACCCGCACACGAAGCCGCTGCCGTTCTGGGCGTGGATGATCGCCGACGTGCGCGGCCGGCATCCGGACGTCGTGTTCCTGTCCGAGGCGTTTACGCGGCCGGGGATGATGTACCGGCTCGCCAAGGTCGGCTTCTCGCAGTCGTACACGTACTTCACGTGGCGCGAGTCGAAGCGCGACTTCATCGACTACCTGACCGAGTTGACGGCCGGCCCTGCGCGCGAATTCTTCCGGCCGAACTTCTTCGTCAACACGCCCGACATCAACCCGCGCCACCTGCAGAACGCGCCGCGCTCGCAGTTCGTGATCCGCGCGGCGCTCGCGGCGACGCTGGCCGGCTCGTGGGGCCTGTACTCGGGCTTCGAGCTCGGCGAATCGGCACCGCTGCCGGACAGCGAGGAATACGCGGACGCCGAGAAATACGAGCTGCGCGCGCGCGACTGGAGCAAGGCCGCGCACATCGGCACGGAAATCGCGCGGCTGAATCGCGCACGGCGCGATCATCCGGCGCTGCAGACGCATCTCGGGCTGACCTTCGTCGAGGCCGACAACGATTCGGTGCTCGTATTCACGAAGGCGACGCCCGCGTTCGACAGCGTGGTGGCCGTCGCGATCAGCCTCGACCCGTGGCATCCGCAGGCCGCGAACTTCACGCTCGATGCGGCGCTGTGGCGCGGCCTCGGGCTGGCCGACGGCGAACCGCTCGATGCGCTCGAACAGGACGCCGCGCACGCGGAAAGCTGGCGAGGCCATCGCCAGTACGTCTCGCTCGACCCGCACGTGCGGCCGTACGCAATCTGGCGGCTCGCGCCGTCTCCGGGCGCCGCGCGGGCGGCGGCGCCCGCACCGGACGACGCCCGACCCTCCTCGGGAGCCCACGGATGATGAAACGCGAAGATTCCCTCGACGACGTACGGCGCGCGCAGTTCCCGTCGCTCGCGCCGGCCGGCACGCCGCGCCGGCGCCGCGCGCGCCGCCGCGAACCCGCGCTCTGTGCGGACGATCCGCTGTGGTACAAGGACGCGATCATCTACCAGGTGCACGTGAAGTCGTTCTACGACTCGAACAACGACGGCATCGGCGATTTTCCCGGCCTGATCGCGAAGCTCGACTACATCGCCGAACTCGGCGTCGACACGATCTGGCTGCTGCCGTTCTATCCGTCGCCGCGCCGCGACGACGGCTACGACATCGCCGACTACCGCGACGTGCATCCCGACTACGGCACGCTGGCCGATGTGCGGCGCTTCATCCGCGAAGCGCATGCGCGCGGCATCCGCGTGATCGCGGAGCTCGTGATCAACCACACGTCGGACCAGCACCCGTGGTTCCAGCGCGCGCGCCGTGCGAAGCCGGGCTCCACGCATCGCGACTATTACGTGTGGTCCGATACCGACACGAAATACGCGGGCACGCGGATCATCTTTCTGGATACCGAAACGTCGAACTGGACCCACGACCCGGTGGCCGGCCAGTACTACTGGCACCGCTTCTATTCGCACCAGCCGGACCTGAACTTCGACAACCCGGCCGTCGTGCGCGAAGTGATCCAGGTGATGCGCTTCTGGCTCGACCTCGGCATCGACGGGCTGCGGCTCGACGCGGTGCCGTACCTGGTCGAGCGCGAAGGCACGAACAACGAGAACCTGCCGGAGACGCATGCGATCCTGAAGCGGATCCGCGCGACGATCGACGCCGAGTATCCGAACCGGATGCTGCTCGCCGAGGCGAACCAGTGGCCGGAGGACGTGCAGGAATACTTCGGCAACGAGGACGAATGCCACATGGCGTTCCACTTCCCGCTGATGCCGCGCATCTACATGTCGATCGCGAGCGAGGATCGCTTCCCGATCCTCGACATCATGCGACAGACGCCGGCGCTCGCGCCGAGCAACCAGTGGGCCGTGTTCCTGCGCAACCACGACGAGCTGACGCTCGAGATGGTCACCGACTCGGAACGCGACCTGCTGTGGCAGGCCTATGCGAGCGACCGGCGCGCCAGGCTGAATCTCGGCATCCGGCGCCGGCTCGCACCGCTGATGGAGCGCGACCGGCGCCGCATCGAGCTGATCAATTCGCTGCTGCTGTCGATGCCCGGCACGCCGGTGATCTACTACGGCGACGAGCTCGGGATGGGCGACAACATCCACCTCGGCGACCGCGACGGCGTGCGCACGCCGATGCAGTGGTCGTCGGATCGCAACGGCGGCTTCTCGCGCGCCGACCCGGAACTGCTCGTGCTGCCGCCGGTGATGGGCTCGCTGTACGGCTACGACGCGATCAACGTCGAGGCGCAGACGCGCGATCCGCATTCGCTGCTGAACTGGACGCGCCGCATCCTCGCGACGCGCCGCGCGTCGCAGGCGTTCGGGCGCGGCACGATCCGCTTCCTGCGTCCGGAGAACCGCAAGGTGCTCGCGTACCTGCGCGAGCTGGAGGGCCACGAGCCGGTGCTGTGCGTCGCGAACCTGTCGCGCGCGTCGCAGGCGGTCGAACTCGACCTGTCCGAATTCGCGGGCCGCGTGCCGATCGAGATGACGTCCGATTCGCCGTTTCCGCCGATCGGCCAGCTCCCGTATCTCCTCACCTTCCCGCCGTACGGGTTCCTGTGGTTCGTGCTCGCCGAGCACGGCCGCGAGCCGTCGTGGCGGCAGCCGCACGCGGAGCCGCTGCCCGAATACGTGACGCTCGTGATGCGGCGCGGCGATACGCGGCCGGACGTCTCGCAACTGCATGCGCTCGCGCACGACGCGCTCGCGTCGTGGCTCGCACGACGGCGCTGGTTCGCGTCGAAGGACCGCGCGATCGGCGACGCGTGGCTGAACGTCGTCACGCCGGTGGCGGACGAGCCGTTCCAGTATGCCGAGGCGTGGGTGTCCGCAAGCGACGGCGGCGTCGAACGCTACGTGGTGCCGCTCGCGACCGCCTGGGGCGGCGAGACGTCTCATCCGTTGTTCACGCAGCTCGCCCTGGCGCGCGTGCGGCGCGGCCACACGGTCGGCTACCTGACCGACGCGTTCGCGCTGCCGGCGTTCGCGCGCGGGATGCTGCGCAAGCTGCGCGACGGCGCGACGGTGCCGACGGCCGACGGCGGCCGGCTCACCTTTCTTCCGGAAGACGCGCTTGTCGGGCTGGACCCGGGCGACGACGCGGAGGTGCGCTGGCTCGCGGCCGAGCAAAGCAACAGCTCGCTCGTGATCGGCGACGCGATCGTGCTGAAGCTCGTGCGCAAGGTCGCGCACGGCGTTCATCCGGAAGCCGAAATGAGCCGCCACCTGACGCGCATCGGCTATGCGAACACCGCGACGCTGGCCGGCGAAGTCGTGCACGTCGATCCGGACGGCTCGCCGCACACGGTCGCGATCCTGCAGCGCTACGTCGACAACCAGGGCGACGCGTGGACGCGCTCGTTCGATTTCCTGCGGCGCGCGATCGACGAGCTCGCGCTGCCGGCCGCGGACGAAGGCGAGGCCGCCGAGACGGACGAAGCGCCCGATGCGCTGCTCGGCTACGCGGCGTTCGCGGGCATCATCGGCACGCGGCTCGGCCAGTTGCACGTCGCGCTCGCGCAGCCGTCCGACGATCCCGCGTTCGCGCCGGAGCGCGCGACGCCCGAGCACGTCGACGGCTGGTGCGTGGACGCGATCGCGTCGTTCGAGCGTGCGCTCGACGTGCTGCGCACGCGGCTCGACGCGCTCGATGCGGCCACCCGCGCATCGGCCGACGCGCTGCTCGCATCGCGCGACGCGGCCGTGCGGGCGCTCGGCGAACTCGTGCCGCGCACGCTCGATGCGCAATGCACGCGGATTCACGGCGATTTTCATCTGGGCCAGGTGCTCGACGTGCAGGGCGACGCGCTGCTGATCGACTTCGAAGGCGAACCGGCGCGCCCGCTCGAGCGGCGTCGCGCGAAGTCGCATCCGCTGCGCGACGTGGCCGGCCTGCTGCGCTCGCTGTCGTACGTGAGCGCGACCGCGCAGTTCGCGATCGAAAAAGCGCCGCCGCAGGCCGCCGGCCGCAAGCGCGCACTGTTCGACCGCTTCGGGCAGGCCGCCGCCGACCGCTTCGTCGAATGCTATCGCGCGGCCGCGGACCTCGCGCCCGCGCGCTTCGTCGACCCGCGCTACGCGGACCGCCTGCTCGCGCTGTTCCTGATCGACAAGGCGTCGTACGAGCTGTGCTACGAAGCCTCGAACCGGCCCGACTGGCTGAGCGTGCCGGTCGGCGGGCTCGCGGCGCTGGTCGATCGCCTGCTCGGCGACGGCGTGCTGCCCGACGACGGAGGAAACCCATGACCGACACGCTGTTCGAACGCGCCGACATCGACGCACTGCTCGCCGGCCGGCATCCCGACCCGTTCGCGTGCCTCGGCCCGCACGAACAGGCCGACCGGATCGTCGTGCGGGCGCTGCTGCCCGGCGCCGAACGGGTGCGCGCGCTGTCGCCGGACGGCGCCGAACTCGGCGCGCTCGCGTGCATCGATCGCGCCGGCTGCTTCGCGGGGACGATCGCGCACGACGGCGGCTGGCCCCATTACCTGCTCGCGATCGACTGGCCGGGTGCGCACCAGGTGACCGACGACGCGTACGCATTCGGCACGCTGCTCGACGACGCGGCGCTCGCGCGCTTCTCGGCCGGCGACCCGGCCGCCGTGCTCGAGTGCCTCGGCGCGACGCCCGTGCGCATCGACGATACCGACGGCGTGCGCTTCGCCGTATGGGCGCCGAACGCGCAGCGCGTCTCGGTGGTCGGCGATTTCAACGGATGGGACGGGCGCCGCCATCCGATGCGGCTGCGACGGCCGTCGGGCGTGTGGGAGCTGTTCGTGCCGGGCATCAGCGCGGGCGAACGCTACAAGTACGAGCTGCGCGCGGCCGACGGGCGCGTGCTGCCGCACAAGGCCGATCCGTGCGCGCGCGCGACCGAAGCGCCGCCGCGCACGGCGTCGGTGGTCGCCGACGTCGCGGCGCTCGACGCGTTCGCGTGGCACGACGACGGCTGGATGCAGGCGCGGCCGCGCCACGACCGCTATCGCGTGCCGTGGTCGATCTACGAGGTCCATCCGGAGTCGTGGCTGCGCATACCCGAGGAAATGGAACGCAGCGCGACGTGGGACGAGCTGGCGGAGCGGCTGATTCCGTACGTCAAGGGCATGGGCTTCACGCACGTCGAGTTCATGCCGATCGCCGAATACCCGTTCGGCGGCTCGTGGGGCTACCAGCCGCTCGCGCAGTTCGCGCCGTCCGCGCGCTTCGGGCCGGTCGACGGCTTCGCGCGCTTCGTCGATCGCGCGCATGCGGCCGGCATCGGCGTGCTCGTCGACTGGGTGCCCGCGCATTTTCCGAACGACGCGCACGGGCTCGCGCAATTCGACGGCAGCGCGCTGTACGAGCACGCCGATCCGCGCGAGGGAATGCATCCCGACTGGAACACCTGCGTGTTCAACGTCGGGCGCACGGAGGTCGGCGCGTTCCTCGTCGCGTCGGCGCTCGCGTGGGCGCGCCGCTATCACGTCGACGGCATCCGCGTGGATGCGGTCGCGTCGATGCTGTACCGCGACTATTCGCGCAAGGAAGGCGAATGGGTGCCGAACGTATACGGCGGCCGCGAAAACCTCGAATCGGTCGCGTTCCTGCGCCGGTTGAACGACACGCTGCACGGTGCGGCCGCGCCGGCCGGCGTCGTCACCGTCGCGGAGGAATCGACCGCGTGGCCGGGCGTCACCGCGCCGACCGGCGACGGCGGGCTCGGCTTCGACTTCAAGTGGAACATGGGCTGGATGCACGACACGCTCGCGTATCTGCACGAAGACCCGATCCACCGCCGCTATCACCACGACCGCATGACGTTCGGGCTCGTGTACGCGTTCTCCGAGCGCTTCGTGCTGCCGCTGTCGCACGACGAGGTCGTGCACGGCAAGGGCTCGCTCGTCGCGAAGATGCCCGGCGACGCGTGGCAGCGGCTCGCGACGCTGCGCGCGTATTTCGGTTTCATGTGGGCGCATCCCGGCAAGAAGCTGCTGTTCATGGGCAGCGAATTCGCACAATGGGCCGAGTTCGCGCACGATGCGTCGCCGCACTGGGACTTGCTCGACGCGCCCGCGCATCGCGGCGTGCAGCGGCTCGTGCGGGACCTCAACCGCACGTATGCGGCCGAACCGGCGCTGCATGCGCTCGACTGCCATGCGGCCGGGTTCTCCTGGCTGATCGGCGACGACCGCGACAACAGCGTGTTCGCGTTCGCGCGCCGCGACGATGCGGGGCACCTGGTCGTCGCCGTCTGCAACTTCACGCCCGTGCCGCGCGCCGGTTACCGCCTCGGGCTGCCCGCGCCGGGTCATTGGCGCGAACTGATGAACACCGATGCCGCGTCGTACGGCGGCACCAACGCCGGCAACGACGGCGCCGTGTGGGCCGAAGCCGTGCCCGCCCACGGCGAGGCGTGGTCGGCCACCTTGCGCCTGCCGCCGCTCGCCACGCTGTGGCTGACACCTGCCTGATTTCCCGCGCCCTCGACACGGAGACCGCCCCATGCCGACCGCCCTGCCCGCCCGTCTCGACCCCGGCCGCTGCTACCCGCTCGGCGCCACGTGGGACGGCCTCGGGACCAACTTCGCGGTATTTTCCGCGCATGCGCAGCGCATCCAGCTGTGCGTGTTCGATCCGACCGGCCGCAAGGAACTCGCGCGCCTCGACCTGCCCGAATGCACCGACGAGGTGTGGCACGGCTACCTGCCCAACGCGCATCCGGGCACCGTGTACGGCTTTCGCGCGGACGGCCCGTACCAGCCGCAACACGGCCACCGCTTCAATCCGACCAAGCTCCTGCTCGACCCGTACGCGCGCAAGCTGGTCGGCCAGTTCCGCTGGTCGGACGCGTTGTTCGGCTATCGCGTGCATTCGAACCGCGCGGACCTGTCGATCGACCGCCGCGATTCGGCGCCCGCGATGCCGAAGGCCGTGGTCGTCGACGAGGCATTCGACTGGAGCACCGACCGCCGCCCGAACGTGCCGTGGCGCAGCACCGTGATCTACGAGACCCACGTGCGCGGCGCGTCGATGCGCCGCGCGGGGCTGCGCCCACCGGAGCGCGGCACGTTCGCGTCGCTCGCGCATCCTGCGTTCATCGATCATCTGCTGTCGATCGGTGTGACGACGGTCGAGCTGCTGCCGGTTCACGCATTCCTGCAGCAGCGTGCGCTCGTGCATCGCGGGATGCGCAACTACTGGGGCTACGACACGGCCGCGTTCTTCGCGCCGGAACCCGCGTATCTCACGACCCGGCGGCTCGACGAAATGCGCATCGCGATCCGCCAGTTGCATGCGGCCGGCATCGAAGTGGTGCTCGACGTCGTCTACAACCACACGTGCGAAGGCAATCAGCTCGGGCCGACGCTGTCGTGGCGCGGCCTCGACAACGCGAGCTACTACCGGCTGCGGCCCGACGATCCGCGTTACCACGTCGACGAAACCGGCTGCGGCAACACGCTGAACATGTCGCATCCGCGCGTCGTGCAGATGGTGATGGACTCGCTGCGCTACTGGGCGACCGCATTCAACGTCGATGGCTTCCGCTTCGATCTCGGCGTGACGCTCGGCCGCGAGGATCACGGCTTCGATCCGGGCGCAGGGTTTTTCGACGCATTGCGGCAGGACCCGGTGCTCGCGCAGCGCAAGCTGATCACCGAGCCCTGGGATCTCGGCCCCGGCGGCTATCAGCTCGGCCGCCATCCGCCCGGTTTCGCCGAATGGAACGACCGGTTTCGCGACACCGTGCGGCGCTTCTGGCGCGGCGATGCCGGACAGCGCCCGGAACTGGCCGCGCGCTTGTCGGGTTCGGCCGACCTGTTCAACCACGGGCGGCGCCGCACGTGGGCGTCGGTCAATTTCATCACCGCGCACGACGGTTTCACGCTCGCCGACCTCGTGTCGTATGCGGGCAAGCACAACGACGCGAACGGCGAGGACAACCGCGACGGCCACGACGACAACTGCAGCGCGAACTGGGGCGCCGAAGGGCCGACCGACGACGCGGCGATCCGCGATGTGCGCGCGCGCGTCGCCCGCTCGATGCTCGCGACGCTGTTTACCGCGCTCGGCACGCCGATGCTCGTCGCCGGCGACGAATTCTGCCGCACGCAGCAGGGCAACAACAACGCGTATTGCCAGGATAACGAACTGTCGTGGCTCGACTGGGACCTCGCGCACAGCGACGACGGCGTGCAGATGACGCGCTTCGTGTCGCGGCTCGCCGCGCTGCGACGCATGTACCCGGTGATGTCGGCGCCGCGTTATCCGTCGGGCGACCGCGACGGCGCGCCGGGCATGCGCGAGATCGAGTGGTTCGACGAACGCGGCGACGCGCTCACCGTGCCTGCATGGGAAGACGGCGAAGGCCGCGCGCTGACGATGCGGCGCGTCGGCACCGGCCGCACCGGCCGCACCGAGGCGTTGCTCGTGATGCTGAACGCGTCGGCCGCGACCATCACGTTCATGCCGCCCGCGCCCGTGCTCGAATACCGCATCCTGCTCGATACCGCCACACCCGACGCCGGCCCGCGCTCGTGGCCGCAAGCCGGGCTCGACGTCGCCGCGCACGCGGCCGTGATCGCGGTCGCGGCCGTGCCGCCCGATTACCCTTCGTGAGGACCGCCATGACCACCCGTTCCGCGCGCCCCACCGGCACGCATGCATTCGAATCGTCGTTCGGCGCGACCTGCGTCGATGCCGAGCGCACGCGCTTCCGGCTGTGGGCGCCCGCGAGCCGCACGGCCGCCGTCGAGCTGCAGGACGAAGGCGGCCGCGCGATTCCGATGACGCCGGCCGGCGATGGCTGGTTCGAGACGGTCGCGCCGTGCGGCCCCGGCACGCTGTATCGCTATCTGCTCGACGACGCGCTCGCGGTAGCCGATCCCGCGTCGCGCTTTCAGCCCTACGACGTGCTGGGCCCGAGCCAGGTCGTCGATCCGGCCGCGTACCGCTGGCGCCACGACGGGTGGCGCGGCCGCCCGTGGCACGAGACGGTGCTGTACGAGCTGCACGTCGGCGCATGCGGCGGCTACGCGGCCGTCGAGCGGCGGCTGCCGTCGATCGCCGAACTCGGCGTGACCGCGATCGAGCTGATGCCTGTCAATGCATTCCCCGGCGCGCGCAACTGGGGCTACGACGGCGTGCTGCCGTTCGCGCCCGATGCGTCGTACGGGCGGCCCGAGGAGCTGAAATCGCTGGTCGACACCGCGCACGGGCTCGGGCTGCAGGTGTTCCTCGACGTCGTGTACAACCACTTCGGCCCCGAAGGCAACCTGCTGCCGCGCTACGCGCCCGAATTCTTCCGCTCGGACCGGCAGACCGCGTGGGGGCCGGCGATCGACTTCTCCCGCCCGCAGACGAGCGCGTTCTTCATCGACAACGCGCTGTACTGGCTCGACGAATACCGTTTCGACGGGTTGCGCATCGACGCCGCGCACGCGATCGACGACGACGCATGGTTGCGCGAACTCGCGCGCCGCGTGCGCGCGTACGCGGGCGATGCGCGCCACGTGCATCTCGTGCTGGAGAACGAGCGCAATACCGCGAGCCTGCTCGGCCCCGGCGGCTTCGACGCGCAATGGAACGACGACTTCCACAACAGCGCCCACGTGCTGCTGACCGGCGAGCGCGACGGCTACTACCGCGCCTACGCCGACGCGCCGCTGCGCCATTTCGCGCGCACGCTCGGCGAAGGCTTCGCGTACCAGGGCGAGCCGTCGCCGCTGCACGACGGCGCCGCACGCGGCGAGCCGAGCGCGCATTTGCCGCCGACCGCGTTCGTCGCGTTCCTGCAGAACCACGACCAGATCGGCAATCGTGCGTTCGGCGAACGGCTGCGTGCACTCGCGAACGACGACGCGGTACGCGCGGCGACCGCGCTGATGCTGCTCGCGCCCTCGATTCCGCTGCTGTTCATGGGCGAGGAAGACGGCAGCACGCAGCCGTTCCAGTTCTTCACCGACTATCGCGGCGCGCTCGCCGACGCGGTGCGCGACGGCCGGCGCCGCGAATTCGCCGCGTTTCCCGCGTTCGCCGACGCCGCGCATCGCGACGCGATTCCCGACCCGAACGACATCGCCACGTTCGTGCGTTCGTCGTCGCACCATCCGCCCGACGAATCGTGGCCCGACGCGGCCGCGTGGCGGCGGTTCTACCGCAGCGCGCTGGCCGTGCGCGCGGCGCTCGTGACGCCGCACCTGGCCGGTGCGCAGTCGCTCGGCGTCGACCTGCTCGCGGGCGACGGCGACCCGCAGGCGCTCGTCGCGCGCTGGCGCCTCGGCGACACCAGCACGCTGACGATCGCGCTGAACCTCGGCTCGCACGACGCGACGCTGCCCGCGCTACCGGTCGGCAAGATCGTGTTCGAAACGCCGCCGCGCGCACGCGACCGGCTGCCGGGCCGGCAATTGCCGCCGCGCGCGTGCATCGTGTGGCGCGACGGCGCGGTCAACCAGGATGCGCGGCAGCATCGCGCGAACGGACGGAGCCCATCATGACGACCGACGTCCCGATCGCCGCGCTCGCCCGTGCGGCCGGGCTGGAGCCCGACTGGACCGACGCGGGCGGCGTCGCGCAGCGCGTGGACGACGACGCGCTCGTCGCGCTCGTCGATGCGCTCGGCTGGCCGTGCGGCACCGCGATCCAGCGGGTCGACAGCGCGGCGGCGCTCGCCGACGCGAACGCGGCGCCGCCGCGCGTCGTGACCGGCGACGCCGGCCTGCCGCTGACGCTGCCCGCGACCGTCGCGTCGCCGGGCGCGCGCTTCCGGATCTCGCTCGAAACCGGCGGGCACGTGGACGGGCGCATGGGCGACGCAGGCGAACACGGCACGCTGCCGCCGCTCGCGATGCCCGGCTATCACGCGCTCGACGTCGGCGAGCAGCGCATCGGCCTGGCGATCGCTCCGCCGCGCGCGCAGCCGTTCGACGCATTCGCACGCAGGCACGACGCGAGACGCTGGGGCATCGCGGCGCAACTCTACAGCCTGCGCCGCGCCGGCGACGACGGCGCGGGCGACTACACGGCGCTCGCGCGGCTGGCCGCGCAGGCGGCGCGCCACGGCGCGCAGGCGGTGGCGATCAGCCCGACGCACGCCGGCTACCCGGCGCTCCCCGCGCACGACAGCCCGTATTCGCCGTCGTCGCGACGCTGGCACAACGTCGCGTATCTCGACTGCAACGCGGTGCCGGGCGCCGATGCCGCGTCCCGCGCATCCGCGGCCACGGCCGACACCGCGCTGATCGACTGGCCCCGCGTGCTGCCGATGAAGCTGCGCCGCCTGCGTGCGTGCTTCGACGCGTGGCGCGCCAGCGACGACCCGTCGCGCGACACGTACCAGCGTTTTCGCGCGGCGGGCGGCGCGGCGCTCGACGCGCATGCGCGCTTCGATGCGCTGCAGGCGTTCTGCATCGAACACGGGATCGGCGCGGACTGGCGGCAGTGGCCCGCGCCATGGCGCATGCCGGGATCGGCGGAAGTCGACGCGTTCGCGCACGCGCATGCCGACACGATCGCATTCCACACGTTCCTGCAATGGTGCGCGTCGCGCGCGCTCGGCGACGCGCAGCACGCGGCGCGCGGCGCGGGCATGGCGACCGGGCTGATCGCCGATCTCGCGGTCGGCTCGGATCGCGCCGGGAGCGACGCGTGGGCGCACGGCACGACGCTGCTGCGCGGCGTGTCGCTCGGCGCGCCGCCCGACCTGTTCAACGCGGCCGGCCAGGCGTGGGGCGTGACGACGTGGTCGCCCGAGGCGCTGCGCGCGGACGGCTTCGTGCCGTTCATCGAGCTGCTACGCGCCGCGTTCGCGCATGCGGGCGGCATCCGTATCGATCACGTGCTCGGCTTCGCGCGGATGTGGATCGTGCCGGACGGCAGCTCGCCGCGCAGCGGCGCGTACCTGCGCTACCCGCTCGACGATCTGGTGCGGCTCGTCGCGCTCGAGGCGGCCCGCCATCGCGCGATCGCGATCGGCGAGGATCTCGGCACCGTGCCGGCCGGATTGCGCGAACGGCTCGGCGCGCAAGGTGTCGCGGGCATGCGCGTGCTGTGGTTCGAGCGCGAGGCGAATGGCGCGTTCCGGCCACCGTCCGCGTGGGATCGCGACGCGATCGCGACGACCTCGACGCACGATTTGCCGACCGTGGCCGGCTGGTGGCGCGGCGTCGATCTCGGATGGCGGCGCATCGCAGCCGACGCCGAAGCCGCGAAACGACACGACGCCACGCCGCCGCGCGACGTCGCCGCCCCGGCGCCGGACGACGCGAGCGCGCACGATTCGGACGAGATCGTGCAAAGCATGGCGTTCGGACACGACACCGTGCAGCGCCCCGAACCCGGCAACCCGACGCCTCCGCCGGCGCCGCCTGCCGAGCTGCTCGCCGCGCACGCGGAACGCGCCGGCGAGCGCACGGCGCTGTGGCGCGCGCTGCAGGAGGCCGGGTGCGTGCCGGCCGGCGCCGCGATGCCGCCTGCCGACATGCCGCCGGTGACCGCGATCCTCCGATACGTCGCGAGCGGCCCGTCGCCGCTCGCGCTGCTGCCGCTCGAGGATCTGCTGGCGCTCGACGCGCAGCCGAATCTGCCGGGGCCGCCGTGCGGCCATCCGAACTGGCGGCAGCGGCTGCCGCGCACGATCGACACGCTGTTCGACGCCGACGTGCGCGCCCGCATCGCCGCGGTCGTGCACGCGCGCCGCGCGCCGAGGCACGGCCCATGATCCCGCGCGCGACGCTGCGACTGCAGCTGCATGCGGGCTTCACGTTTGACGACGCGGCCGCGCACGTCGACTACTTCGCGCGGCTCGGCGTCAGCCACCTGTACCTGTCGCCGGTGTCGACGGCCGAACCCGGCTCGCTGCATGGCTACGACACCGTCGACTACGGCGCGCTCGGCGCGGAACTCGGCGGCGAAGCCGGCTTCATGCGGCTCGTCGACGCGCTGCGCGCGCGCGGCCTCGGCATCATCGTCGACATCGTGCCGAATCACATGGGCGTCGGCGGCTCGTCGAACGGCTGGTGGAACGACGTGCTCGAATGGGGACCGGCGAGCCCGTACGCGCGCACCTTCGACATCGACTGGCACCCGCCCGACCCGGCGCTCGACGGCAAGGTGCTGCTGCCGTGCCTCGGCGCGCCGTACGGCGACGCGCTCGCGGCCGGCGACATCACGCTGCGTGCCGATCCGGCCACGGGCCGCTTCACCATCGCGTGCCCGGGACGGCAGCTGCCGGTCGCCGTCGCCACCTACGCGGAGATCCTGCGCATCGCGAACCGCGCGGACCTGAACGCGCTCGCCGAGCGCTTCGACGCCGCGCCGGCACGCGACAGCGCGCGGCTCGCCGCCGCCCATGCGGCGCTGCGCGACCATGCGCGCGCGCACGGCCCGCACGCGTTCGACGCGATATTGCGCGGCGCCGACCCGCGCCGCGCGCGCTCGCGCGCGTGCCTGCACCGGCTGCTCGAACGCCAGCACTACCGGCTCGCATGGTGGCGCACGGCCGCCGACGAACTGAACTGGCGGCGCTTCTTCGACATCGCGACGCTCGCGGCCGTGCGGGCCGACGATGACGCGGTGTTCGACGCCGTGCATGCGCTGCCGCTGCGCCTCCATGCGGCCGGGCTCGTCGACGGCGTGCGCGTCGATCACGTCGACGGCCTCGCCAACCCCGGCGCGTATTGCCGCCGGCTGCACGCGCGGCTCGCCGCGCAGCGCAACGCGCGACCCTACATCGTCGTCGAGAAGATCCTCGCGCCCGGCGAGGCGCTGCGCACCGACTGGGCCGTCGACGGCACCACCGGCTACGACTTCATGAACGACGTCGGCGCGCTGCTGCACGACCCGGCGGGCGCCGAACCGCTCGCCGCGCACTGGGCGGCCGTATCGGGTTCCGCACGCACGTTCGCGCAGGAAGCCCTCGACGGCAAGCGGCGCGTGCTGATGCGCCAGCTCGCCGTCGAGCATGCGCGGGTCGCGCGGTTGCTGCACGGGATCGCGCGCGCATCGCCGGCGACGCGCGACGTCAGTCGAATCGCGATCCAGCGCGTGCTCGGCGAGCTCGCGGTGCGGCTCCCCGTGTACCGGATGTATCCGGTGCCGGGCGACGAACTCGCCGAGACCGACCGTCGCGTCCTCGCGCATGCGTACGACGGTGCGTACGCGGCGGTCGATCCGGCCGACCGGTTCGCGCTCGAACGCGTCGCCGCGTGGCTCGGCCTGCCGGTCGTGCGCGTGCCGCGCGCGAACCCCGACGCGCTGGCCGCGGCGCGTGTCGCGTTCGCGCAGCTCACCGCGCCGCTGGCCGCGAAGGGCGTGGAGGATACGGCCAACTATCGCTATGGCCGGCTGCTGTCGCGCAACGAGGTCGGCGCCGACGCCGGCGACTTCAGCCTGTCGCGCGGCGCCTTCCATGCGCGCAACCGGCGCCGCGCGCGCACCGTGCCGCACGGGCTCGTCGCGACGGCCACGCACGACCACAAGCGCGGCGAGGACGCGCGTGCGCGGCTCGCGGTGCTGAGCGAAGCGCCCGATGCGTGGCGCGCGGTGTCGCTCGACTGGTCGGCGCTGAACCTGCCGCATCGCGGCGGCGCGCACCGCGACCTCGCGTGGACGCCCGGGCCGGCCGCCGAGGCGATGCTGTACCAGACGCTGGTCGGCTGCTGGCCGCCGACGCTCGCGCCCGACGATGCGGCGGGGCTCGCCGCGCTCGCGACGCGCGTCGTGCAATGGCAGACGAAGGCGCTGCGCGAAGCGAAGCAATACACCGACTGGCTCGCGCCCGAGCCGGATTACGAGCGCGGCTGCGAAGCGTTCGTTCGCGCGCTCCTGACGCCGCGCGGCGCCGGCGATTTTCCGCATCGGCTGCACGCGTTCGTCGCGCGGATCGCGCCGGCAGGCGTCGTCAACAGCCTGACGCAAACCGCGCTGCGGATCGCGTCGCCCGGCGTGCCCGATCTGTATCAAGGTACCGAGTCATGGGATCACTCGCTCGTCGATCCGGACAACCGGCGCGACGTGCCGTTCGCGACGCTGGCGGCGCAGCCGGTCGACGGACCGGTCGCGTCGTATCTGCCGACGTGGCCCGATGCGCGCGTGAAGCGCGCGCTGATCGAGCGGATGCTGGCGCTGCGTGCGCGGTGGCCGGCGACGTTCGCGGACGGCGCGTACGTTCCGCTGCGCGTGCGCGGCACGCTCGGGAGGCATGCGGTGGCGTTCGCGCGCTGCGACGACGCGGCGACCGTGGTGGTGGTCGCGACGCGGCTCGCGTGCCGGTTGCTGGGCGAAGCGCCGGGGTTGCCGCGTGTGGCGCCTCGGGAATGGGGCGATACGGCGGTCGTGCTGCCGCGCGGGCTGGAAGGGCCGTGGGTCGACTGGCTGAATGCGGAGCAAGCGATCGATACGCCGGACGGTGCACTGGCGCTCGATCGCTACCTGGCCGAGTTACCCGTTGCGGTGCTCGTTGCCGCGCGGCGTGGAAAGTGAGGCCGACGCCGAATAGGTGCCAGCCCTGCGTCACCGAAATCGATTTTGTGCAAAACGTGCGATACATAATCGATTTTGTGCACGCGTAATCGAATTTCAACCGAAACGCCCGCTCGTAAGCGATTTTGTGCCGCACACGATGGACGTCGGCATCTCACGACCATTCTTCCGGCGGCATCGTCCCGCTGTCGTCCTCCCACAGCGGCTTCGATGCCTCTTCTCCACGGCTCGGCGTCACCGGTCCGTTTCCTTTTGCACTACCGCTCCCGCGCTCGGCTCGCCGCGCGCCGTCGCGCGACACCGCCGCTCGCGTGCGTGCTGGCTTGCGCGTCGACGTCACGGTCCGCTGTCCGTTGCGGCGGCGTTCGTCCGTCGCTGCGTCGTGGGTCTGTCGTGCGTTCGGATCTGTAGCCATTTCTTCTCCCTGAGTCATCGAAAGAACCGGTCGCTCGAACGCCGCAATTTCGGTGCCGCCCATCGGGCAAGCGTCTTGCTATCCCGGTTCGACCGCAACCGTTCCGGAGGTGACGATGCCGACGAATCGCAACACGCCGCCCGCCACACGCCGCCGCCTCGGCGGATGGATGGCCACCGAGGAATCGCACATGGCCGCGTTCCGCGAAAAAATCGCGAGCGAAGCGCACGCGCAGGCCGGCGACCGGCTGCGCACGCCGGCCGTGCAGGCACTCGCGCGGCTGTTCGACGACAACGCCGTGTTGCGCATGAGCCTGAGCCGCGCGATCGACGAAGCGCGGGAAGCGGGGTACCGGCTCGGCTATGCGTCGATCGGCGAGCTGATGACCGTGCTCGACCATCTGATGACCTACACGCCGCCGTTCAGCGAGGAAAGCCTGATCGTGTGCCCGTTGAACGCGTTCTTCGACTGGCCGATGTGCATGCCGTCGGGCCATGCGGTGTTTCGCGACGCGGCCGTCAATGCGCAGTTGAAACGCGTACTGAACGTCTGGTGCGATTTCCTCGGCGGCCCGCATTCGCGCGCGCATCTCGACACGTCGGCGCCCGACGGCTGGTTCTGCGACGCCGCACGCAAGCGTCTGGGGCTCTCGCAGTTCCAGTATCGCGAAGACCAGCCGCACTGGGGCTTCGATTCGTGGAACGATTTCTTCACGCGCCGCTTTCGCGACGGTGCGCGGCCCGTTGCGGCGCCCGACGATCCTCACGTGATCGTCAGCGCGTGCGAAGCCGCGCCCTATCACACCGAAACCAACGTGAAGCTGCGCGACAAATTCTGGATCAAGGCGCAGCCGTATTCCCTGCGCGACCTGTTCACGCCCGCATGGCTGCCGCTCGCCGAGCGCTTCGTCGGCGGCGACGTCTACCAGGCCTATCTCAGTGCGTACAACTACCACCGCTGGCATGCGCCGGTGCGCGGCGTCGTCACGCACGCGTATCGGGTGGACGGCACGTATTACTCGGTCGCCGAAGCGGAAGGCCCGGACCCGGCCGGGCTCAACGACTCGCAGGGCTACATGACGGCCGTCGCCGCGCGCGCGGTGGTCGCGATCGCGAGCGACGATCCCGGCATCGGCACCGTGGCCGCCGTGTTCGTCGGGATGGGCGACGTGTCGTCGTGCGTGATCGAGGTCGTGCCGGGCCAGCGCGTCGACAAGGGCGACGAGATCGGCTACTTCCAGTTCGGCGGCTCGACCTACTGCCTGCTGTTCGAGGCCGGCGTGATCGACCGCTTTCTGCACGCGCCGCCGTTCGAAGGCCAGCCGCCGGTCGTGCAGGTCAATGCGTCCGTCGCGATCGCGCGGTGAATGCCGCCGCGCGCGCCCGGTGCGTCACGCGTCGCCAACGTCGATCGCACGGGATTCGTCGGCGTCGTGACGCTGCACGCACCGCAGGACCGACAGTCCGTCGGCCGTCAATGCGGGCCGGCGCGCGCCCGATGCGTCGTCGCGCTGCAGCACGATCAGTTGTTGCTCGACGAGTGCGACGACGTCGTCGCGGTCGATCTGGATCTGTTCCGGCGCGTGGTGCACCAGGAACAGCGCGGCAAATTCGTGGGCGGTCAGCATGCTCGTTTCCCCGTTGGCGGCTACGCGCGACGCGACACCGGCGTCGCATCGGCAGCCGACGCGAAGCGCGCGCCGGCGACGTTACGAGCATGCAGGGATCGTGCCAATCGGCGGCGTGCGAGCGGTGTCCATGCCGTGCGCACGCCGCGCGATATGGCACCGGACGGCGCGTTCGGGCCGCTGCAAAGTTTTCAACGGCATGTAAGGGCGGGCGAGTGAAGGTGGCGGAAGGAACGCTCCGGCAAACGCGGTCCCGTCACGATTGCCGCTGGCGAAACGCCCCCGCCCGTCCGCGCTTGGCCGGCGCACGGAAATACCCGCTATGCAGCACCACGTCGTGGTCGCCGCTCGCCAGCACGTCCGCGCACGCGGCTTCGATACGCGTGCGGCCACGCTCGAACGCGTCGCGCAGGTCGGCTTCCAGCGCGGACTGCGCGCCGAAATGATCTTCCAGCGCCTCGACGGTGATCGCGCAGGTCTGCGGCACGCCGGCGACGTCGACGACGAAGCGCAACTGCAGCGCCGCACCGTCGAACGTGGGCGGTTCGTCGGCGAGCGTCACGGGGCGGGCGGAATCGGCCGGCATCGGCTCATGCCCCCCGCGACGCGAGGCGCTCGACCAGCGCGCCGTTGAACGCGGGCAGGTCGGCCGGCTTGCGGCTCGTGATCAGGTTGCCGTCGCGCACGACTTCCTCGTCCACCCACTTGCCGCCCGCATGGCGGATATCGTCCTGCAGGCTCGGCCAGCTCGTCATCGTCTTGCCCTCCACGAGCCCGGCCGACACGAGCAGCCAGCCGCCGTGGCAGATCGCCGCGACCGGCTTGCCGGCGCCGACGGCCGCCGTCACGAATTCGCGCGCGGCCGGCAGCATCCGGATCGCATCGCCGTTCACGACGCCGCCCGGCAGCACGACCGCGTCGTAGTCGCCTTCGCGCGCATCGTCGAACGTGCGATCGACCTTCACGCGCTCGCCCTTGTCGACGTGCCGGAAACCCTGGATCTCGCCGCGCTTCTGCGAAATCACGTCCACCTGCGCGCCTTCGGCCGCGAGCGCGCGCTGCGGTTCGACGAGCTCGGCTTCCTCGAAGCCGTCGACCGCGAGAATCGCTACCTTGCATTGATCCAGCCTGCCGCTCATGAAATGCCTCCGTGGAGTGGGATAAGGCGGCACACGTCGTGCCGTGCCGTCATCCAGCAATCGCCGTTCCGGCCGCCTGTCGCGGCACACCCGCGCGCCCTCCGGCGTCCGTCGGGGAACGACCCGCAATCGGATCCGACAGGCCCCCGAGGCCGGTCGGCCTGTGACAAACACCGGCCCTGCTGCAAAGTTTTCAACGTGATGTAACGCGACGTCGTGCGTCGATCCGGCGCGATTACTGCAGATGGCGTGCCGCATCGAGCATGGCGTCGGTCAACTCGATCGTCAGCGTCAGGTTCTCGTCGGTATCGGGCAATTGATCGAGCGTCTGCTGCACGGCATCGTGCAGCATCGCGTGCACGCGCATCCGCGCGCCGTCGTCGAGATCCGCGTAGCGTTCCATCGTCGAGCATTCGAGCGCGAGCACGACCGAATGTCGGGCCGCCTCCGGCGGCGCCTCGGCGGCATTCGCCCACGCCGCATGGAACATGACCCGGCCCGTCTCGACGTCCACGTGGACCGTCGTGTCGAGATCGTCCGTGTCGACTGCATCGTCGTCGAGCTCGTCGTGCGCCAGGGAAATTCGGGAATTCGATTGCATGATGTCCTCCTGCGTGGTGGCGGCGTGCCCATCCCGGGAACCGCGCCGCCATCGCGCCGTGCCGGCCGCGCCGGCACGACACCGTCAATAACCGCTGGACCCGCCGCCGGCAGCGCCGCCGCCGCCCGAGCCCGTCGAGCCCGCCGAACCGCCGCCGCCGGTACCCATACCGCCGGCACCCGTCCCGCCGGAGCCGCCCGCACCGCCGGCCCCACCCGAGCCGCCGCCGACACCGCCGCCCGTGGCGCCGCTGCCGCCCTCGCCCGCGCCGTTCGGGCCGCCGCCCGGCTTCGTGTGACGGGCCGATGTGCCGTGCGAGCGCATCCCGTGCTTCGCGCCATGCCGCTGCGTGCCCGCGGGCGGCGGCGGCGCGGCCGTATTGCCGTTGGCGCCCGGCGTCGACATGTCCATCGACGGATTCGGCGCGCCGGTGCCCTCGTCCGAGCGCTGCGAGTTCTGCGCCCACGCGGCCGGCGCGGCCGCGACGAGCGCGACAGCCGCGCAGGCCAGCACGCGCCGCGCGACAAACTTCGATTCGAATGCTGACTTCATGGCGTTTTCTCCCTATGGATGATCGCGTGATGGAAATTCCTGCTCCGATCCTTCAGCAAGGCCCATGCCGTCGCGGGCAGCGTTTGCGACGCGGCACGCGGTTTGCGTCGCCTCTCCCTGCATGCCCGTCCTGCGACCCCATACGGAGCCCTGCCTTATGCCTTCCGCTTCTGCTTCCCACTCGCACGGCAAGCGCCACACGCGCCGCCCGGGCCGCGCGCGCAGCGCCGACCCGGCCCACCGCAAGCGCTGGTCCGGCGAAGTCACGCAAAAAAGCGATGCGCTCGACATCGAGCCCGACATTTTCAAATCCGACGATCCAGCCGCGATCGCCGCGTCGCTGAAGCGCTCGGCCGAACACAGCCGCCGCCGCAAGGCGTCGCCGTTCCAGTCGGCGATGTCGATGCTGAACTTCTACGTGAACCGCGCGGGCCGCAACCTCCCCAAGACGCGCCGCACGACGCTCGAACGCGCGAAGAAAAAATTGCGCGAGGCGTTCGGCCGCAAGCCCTGACGATCGGCGCGCCGCCCGTACCGACCTGCCGCGATCACACGCATGCACGAAACCCTCTGGTACCTGATCATCGGGGCGGTGCTGTTGGGCATGGGCGTGGTGACGTCCGCGCTGCGCCACCTTCCCTGCAGCTCCGCCATGATTTACCTGGTGCTCGGCATCGCGCTCGGCCCGGCCGGCGCCGGCCTGCTGCACCTCGACCTCGAACGCGACGGCCGCCTGCTGCGCGAGATCGTCGAAGTCGCGCTGCTCGTGTCGCTGTTCGCGATCGGGCTGCGGTTGCGCGTGCCGCTGTCGGACAAGCTGTGGCTCGTGCCGTGCCGGCTCGGGCTGCTCGCGATGATCGTCACGGTGCCGCTGCTCGCGGCGTGCGCGGTGCTTGCGCTGGGTCTTGGCTGGGGCCCGGCGCTGCTGCTCGCGGCGATCCTCGCGCCGACCGATCCGGTGCTCGCGCACGACGTGCAGGTGCACGATCCGGGCGATCGCGACCTGGTGCGCTTCGCGTTGTCCGGCGAAGGCGGGATGAACGACGGCATCGCGCTGCCGTTCGCGCTCGCGGGGCTCGCGCTGTGTGGCGTACCCGGCGCGACGCACGGCATCCCGCCGCTGTCGGGCACGTTCGCGCTCGTCGCGCTGTGGGGCATCGCGGGCGCGGCCGCGATCGGCGGCGGGCTCGGCTGGGTCACGACGAAGACGATCGGCTGGCTGCGCACGCGCCACGCGCAGGCGCTCGGCCTCGAAGGCTTCTTCGCGCTGGCGCTGATCGTGCTGTCGTTCGGCGCCGCGCAGCTCGCGCATACGTTCGGCTTCATCGCGACGTTCGCCGCCGGCGTCGCGATGCGGCGCGTCGAGCATCGCGCGAGCGGCGACCGCCCGCCGCGCGAAGTGATCGGCCAGATCGATTCGGAAGACGTCGTCGCCACCGAAAAGCATCCGGACAAAGCGCATGCGTTCATGGCCGAATCGGTGCTCGGCTTCACGATCGAGCTCGAACGGATCGCCGAAGCGATCGTGATGACGATGATCGGCAGCGTGCTCTCGACGCTACCCGGCCCGCTGATCACGTGGGGCGCCGCCACGCTGGCCGCCGTGCTGTTCGTCGCGGTGCGCCCGCTCGCGGTGCTGGTCACGCTTGCCGGCTCGCGTGCGACCCATGCGCAGCGGCGGCTGATGGCGTGGTTCGGCATCCGCGGGATCGGGTCGTTCTACTACCTGCTGTTCGCGCTCGAGCATGGGCCGTCCGAGGTCGTGCGCCCGCTCGCGGCGCCAGTGCTGGCCGTCGTGTCCGCGTCGGTGGTCGCGCACGGGATTTCCGCTACTCCGCTGATGAACTGGTATTACCGGCTCCAGCATCGGCGCTGACGGTCATGCGTCGGCGCCGAGCCGCGAGCGCATCGCCGCGGTGATGCGCTGGCGCGCCTTCGCGTAGCCGTCCCACGGATCGCGCTTCAACGTGTCCAGGCGTTCGTGCAGCGTGTCGATCGACCATTGCGCGCCGCCCGTCGTGTCGGGCACCTCGTCCCAGTCGAGCGGCACCGACACGCCCATGCCGGGGCGCGCGCGCACCGAATACGCAGCGATCGTGCTCGCGCCGCGCCCGTTGCGCAGGTAGTCGATGAAGATCTTGCCGCGCCGATGGCGCGGCCCCATCGTCGCGGTGAAACGGTCGGGCAGCGTACCGGCCACGTGCTGCGCGACCGCGCGCGAAAAGTCCTTCACGTCGTCCCAGCCCGCATGCCGCGCGAGCGGCACGACGACGTGCAGCCCCTTGCCGCCGCTGGTCTTGCAGAACGACACGAGCCCGAGCTCGTCGAGCAGCCCGCGCACGAGTTGCGCGGCGTCGATCATCGTGCGCCACGGCAGCGCCGGGTCGGGATCGAGGTCGAACACGATGCGGTCGGGCCGCTCGATGTTCGACGCATGCGCGTTCCACGTGTGCAGCTCGACCGTGCCCATCTGCGCCGCGCCGAGCAGCGCATCGACGCTATCGATCGACAGCAGCGGCCCATGGCCCGGGTCGAGCCCTTCGTGCTGCGTGACGAACGGAATCTCGCGGCGCTCCGCGTGCTTCTGGAAGAACAGCTCGCCAGCGATGTCGCCCGGTGCGCGCACGAGCGAGACGGGCCGGCCTTTCAGGTCGGGCAGAAGCCACGGCGCGACCCATTGCCAGTACCGCGCGAGATCGATCTTGCGCGTGCCGCTTTGCGGGTCGAGCACGCGCTCGGGATGCGTGATGCGCACGCGGCCGAGCGTGTCGGCATCGGCATCGGCCCGCGCGCCGCGCGCGTTACCCGCGCTCGCGTGACGATCGGTGCGCGACGGCCGCCGCGGCTTGTCCTGCGTGGTCGAACGCTGATCCATCGCCTCCTCCGTTTCCAGGTGTTTCGGCATCTCGCGGACGATCTGTGCCGCCGGCTTGTCCTCGCGCAGCGCGATGAACGCGGCCTGCCGCACGATGCCGTCGCCGGTCCATTCCGCGAATTCGCATTCGGCGACGAGGCTCGGCTCGACCCAGTGCACGCGCGTGCGCGTGCGTTCGCGCGGCGGCGCATCGAACGGCATCGTGTCGCGTTCGTGCCGGCGCAGGATTGCGGCGAGACGATCGAGCATCCGCGCGTCGAAGCCGGTGCCGACGCGGCCGACGTAGCGCAGCGGCCCGGCCCCGCGCCGCCGTTTGCCGGCCGGCGCCGGTTCGTGCACGCCGAGCAGCAGCGCGCCGAAGCCGTGCCGGCTGCCCGACGGCTCCGTGAAGCCGCCGATCACGAACTCCTGCCGGCGCCGGCATTTGAGCTTGATCCAGGCAGGCGAACGGCCGGCGCGATAGCGCGAGTCCGCACGCTTGCCGATCAGCCCTTCGAGGCCGGTGTCGCAGGCGCTCGCGATCAGCGACGCGATGTCCTCGCCGAGATCGGGCGAAAAACGCACACGCGCCGGATCGCTGTTCGCGAGCAGCGGTTCGAGCAGCACGCGACGGGCCGTGAGCGGCGCGTCGCGCAGGTCGTATCCGTCGAGATAAGGCAGATCGAACACGAAGAAAACGATCGCGTCCGCCTTTCCGGTGCCGAACGCGTTCTGCAACGCCTGGAAATCGGGCAGGCCGTTTTCGCCGAGCACGACGGCCTCGCCGTCGAGCCATGCGTCGTCGACGTCGAGCGCCGCGAGCGCGTCGCGCTGCGCGCGCAGCTTCGCGGTCCAGTCCCGGCCTTCGCGCGTCATCAACGTGACGCGCCGGCGTGCGCCCTTCCCTGCGATACGCGCCAGGATCCGATAGCCGTCGAACTTCAGTTCGTAACTCCAACCGCCCTGCGTCGGCGGCGCGTCGACCAGTGTCGCGAGTTGCGGCGCGACGCGCTCGGGCAGCGGTGCACGCACCGCGCCTTCGACTTGCGACGGTTCGGTGGGGCGCGGGCTTTCGTGTCGCGCGCCACGTGCGGCGCCGTCCGCGCCGGTCGATCCACGGCGCCGCCCCGCGCCGTTGGACGCACCGTCATGCACGCTTCCCGGCCGCTCGCCGACGACGTCGAATTCATCCGCGCCGCGTGCTTCGTCGTCGCGCTCCTTGATCAGCAGCCACTGCTCCTGGCGCCCTTCCTGCCGCCCGCTGCGCACGAGCGCCCAGCCGCCGTGCAACTTCCGGCCGTCCAGCCGAAACGTCAGCTTGCCGGCCCGATAGCCTTCGCGCGCGTGCGCGATGCCGCCATCGGGCGTCCACGTGCCTTCGTCCCACACGACGACCGACCCCGCACCGTAATGCCCGGCCGGAATCTCGCCTTCGAACGACGCGTATTCGAGCGGATGGTCCTCGACGTGCACGGCGAGCCGCTTCACCCGCGGATCGAAGCTCGGCCCCTTCGGCACGGCCCACGACTTCAGCGTGCCGTCGAGCTCGAGCCGGAAGTCGTAGTGCAGCCGTCGCGCGTGGTGTTCCTGGATCACGAAGCGCAGCGGATGGCGTGCGCGCGCGGCAGGCTTCGTGTCCGCTTTCGTCTGCGCTTTCGCGCGACGCTTTCCGTGCGCCCCTTCGGGCTCGGGCGTCGCGCCGAAATGGCGCTTGCGGCGATACGGATCGAGCTTGCCGGCCATCGCATCACCTCGTCGGAGTCGGAGTCGGAATCGGCATCATCGGCATCACGCCGCATGCTTGCGACGCGCGGCGGTCTTCTTCGCCGCAGGGTCGCTCGCCGCGCCGCGTTTCGCGGCGGTTCGCTTCGCCGCGGTTTTCGTTGCCGCGCCTTTCGATGCGGATTTCGCCGTGGTTTTCGCCGCCGGCTTGCGGCGCGCGCCGCCCCGCGACGACGACGCGTCGCGCTCCGCTTCGTCGCGCTCGTCACGCAGGTCCGCCGCGCGCGCGCCGGCGCCGCCGCCCTTCAGGCTGCGCTTCAGCAGCTCGGTGAGATCGACCACGTTGCTGGCCGCGCGGCCAGTCTGCGCGGGCCGGTCCTCGATCTCCTCGATCTTGCCCGCGCGCACCTTGCGCTCGACCAGTTCGAGAATGTCGTCGCGGAACGTGTCGTGATATTCGTCGGGCGTCCATTTGCCGGACATGTCGTCGATCAGCTTCTTCGCCATGTCGAGTTCGCGCGCGGTGACGCCCGCGCCCTTCGCGTCGTCGGCCGGCACCGACAATTCGTCGAGCGGCCGCAGTTCCTCCTGCCAGCGCAGCGTATCGAGCGCGAGCATCGGCCCGACCGGAATCAGCGCGCCCAGATGCTGGCGGTCGCGCATCACCACGAGCGCGATGCCGATCTTGCCGCTGTCCTTCAGCGCGTCGCGCAGCAGCGCGTAGACCTTCTCGCCTTTGCGGTCGGGCACCAGGTAGTACGGCGTGTCGAGATAGAGGAACGACACGGCGTCCTCGTCGACGAAGGTCAGGATGTCGACGGTCTGCGTCGATTCCGGGTTCGCCGCGCGGATTTCGTCGTCGCTGAGCACGACGTAGCGCTCCTTCTCGTACTCGTAGCCGCGCACGATGTCCTCGCGCGCGACCTCCTTGCCGGTGCGCTTGTTGATCTGCCGATAGCCGATCGGGTCCATCGAGCGCTTGTCGAGCATCCGGAACGACGGCTTCACGGTACGCGTCGCCGGAAACAACTGCACGGGCACGTGCACGAGCCCGAAGCTGATCGCGCCTTTCCATATCATCCGCGGTGCCATGCGTGGTTCCTCCTTGCCGGATGCGCGCCCGCCCGGGAGCGGGCGCGCCGTACGGCGCAAGCCGCCGCCGGCCCTATGCCGGCAGTTCGGCCGCCTGCTGTTCGCGCGCCCACACGCGATGCTGGCCCAGGTGATCCGACAACGTGTTCAGCACCTTGTCGAGATCGACCGCCTGCCCGACGCACACGCCTTCGGCCGGATCCGGCAGGTGGGCGGCGCTGAGCAATTGCCGCCCCGACCCGACGGCCGCGATCGGCTTCAGGTGCTTGAACGCCTCGCGCACGAAATGGCGGGCTTCGGCGCTGTGCGCGAGGTCGCGCCCATCGCCGTCGCCGCCGCAAACGAACACCGCATCGAACATCACCGACGGCATGCCGGCCAGCGTCGCCTCCGGCACGATGCCGCCGATCGGCGCGAGCGTCGGCGCGACGATCGTCGGCACCGCGTGCGCGGCCTGCAGCGCATCGCGCACCTGCTCGACGAGCACCTGGTTCACGCCGGGCGTCGCGATCAGCGCGATCTTGCGCGAGCGGATGCCGGGCTTCGCGCGACCGATCAGGCTCAGCGCGGGCGAACGCTGCGCGACGGCCGGCGTCGCGGCCGCCTGCGGCGCGGGCAGCCCGAGCCGTTCGGCGACCTGCGCGGCGAGCCCCGCGTCGAAGCGCGCGATGATCTCGTTGACCACGCGCTCGCGAATCTTCGGCTGCGTCACCTTGCCGAGTTCGAAGCAGTACGCGTCGCGGATATGCCGCTGCTCGATCTCGGTCATGCTCTGGTAGAACAGCGCGGCTTGCGAAAAATGGTCGGCGAACGATTCGCTGCGCACGCGCACCTTGTGGCCTTCGAGCGGCTCGGGCACGGTCTCGAAACCGCCGCCGGACGGCGCGGGCGGCGTCTCGCGCGGCCAGCCGCCGCTCGTCGAGTTCGGCTCGTACGACGCCTGCCCGACGTTGATCGTCTGCCGGTGCATCGCGTCGCGCTGATTGTTCGCGAACGGACACACCGGCCGGTTGATCGGGATCTCGTGGAAATTCGGGCCGCCGAGCCGGCTCAGTTGCGTATCGGTGTACGAGAACAGCCGCCCCTGCAACAGCGGGTCGTTCGTGAAGTCGATGCCCGGCACGACGTGGCCCGGGTGAAACGCGACCTGCTCGGTCTCCGCGAAGAAGTTGTCGGGGTTGCGGTTCAGCGTCATCCGGCCGATCGGCCGCACCGGCACGATTTCTTCCGGTACGAGCTTGGTCGCATCCAGCAGGTCGAAGTCGAATGTGTCCGCGTCGGCCGGATCGATCATCTGCACGCCGAGCTCGAACTCCGGATAGTCGCCGCGCTCGATCGCCGCCCACAGGTCGCGCCGATTGAAATCCGGGTCGTGGCCGGCGATTCGCTGCGCCTCGTCCCACAGCAGCGAATACGCGCCGCTCACGGGCCGCCAGTGGAATTTCACGAAACGCTCGACGCCGGCCGCGTTCACGAAACGGAACGTGTGCACGCCGAAGCCGTCCATCGCGCGATAGCTCGCCGGCAACGCGCGGTCCGACATCAGCCACAGCACCATGTGCGTGGTTTCCGGTACCAGCGACACGAAATCCCAGAACGTGTCGTGCGCCGACGCGCCGGTCGGCATCTCGTTCGGCGCTTCAGGCTTCACCGCGTGCACGAAGTCGGGGAACTTGATCGCATCCTGGATGAAGAACACCGGCATGTTGTTGCCGACGAGGTCGTAGTTGCCTTCCTCGGTATAGAACTTCACCGCGAAGCCGCGCACGTCGCGCACGGTGTCGGACGACCCGCGCGGCCCCTGCACGGTCGAGAAGCGCACGAATACCGGCGTTTCGGCGGCCGGGTCCTGCAGAAACGCGGCCTTCGTGTAGTCGGCCATCGGCTCGTATACGCGGAACACGCCGTGAGCGGCCGCACCGCGCGCATGCACCACCCGCTCCGGAATGCGCTCGTGATCGAAATGCGTGATCTTCTCGCGCATGATGAAGTCTTCGAGCAGCGACGGGCCGCGCGCGCCGCCTCGCAGCGTGTTCTGGTTGTCGGCGATCCGCACGCCCTGGTTGGTGCGCAACGCCTCGCCGTCGGGCCGCGCACGGTTCTCTTCGAGCTGGCGCGACTTCGCGCTGTCGGGCGGTTGCGTCGGCGGGGTCTGGCCGGCGGATGGGGGATTCGTCATCGTCAGGGGTCCTCGTGGGATTCGCTAGGGAACCGCCGCACGACGACGCGCCGCGGCGCGCGCGTGCGGACGGCAGGGAACGCCGGCCCCGATGCCGCGAAACGGTCGCGAAACGGTCGCGAAACGGTCTCGAAACGACCGCGAACGGCCGCGGGCCGGCCGCGGCGTCAGGGCGCGCGCAGCGCCGCGTCGAATTCGGCGCGCGTCACGTCGAGCGCGACGTTGCATTCGATCGCGGCATCCTCGATGCGCGGCTTGTGCTCGTCCACCGCGCGCCGCGCGCGGTCGCACAGCTGCGTGCGCACGCGCAGCCGGTCGGCCGTGTCGAGCGACGCGTAGCGCTCGACCACGTCCGCATCGAACCGCATGTCGACCGCGCAGCGCCATTCGCGCGCGTCCTCGTCGGACGGCACGCGCACCCACGACACGTGGATCGTCAGCCGTCCCGATGCGTCGTCCGCATGCACGACGACGGTCGACTGCGACGGAAAGCCGATCGCGAACGCGTGCTCGAGTTCCTGCACGCGCTGCGACCGGTCGGGCGTTACGCTCATCGTCGCACGACGCCCAGAAGCAGCGTGACCAGAAAGATCACGACGAAGATGTAGAACAGGATCTTCGCGATCTCGGCCGCGCCGGCGGCGATGCCGCCGAAGCCGAACACGGCCGCGATGATCGCGATGACGAAGAAAATGATGGCGTATCGAAGCATGGAACCCTCCTGGATGACAGCAGTCGTCACTAAACGTCGGCGGCGCTCACGCATCGTGCTTGTGTTTCGGTTTGCCGTGCGTGGACGTGGACGCCATTTTCTCGAGCTCTTTCTCGCTCATCGACCTGGCCATCGATTTCGCCGGCGGCTTGAGATCCTTCATTTTCGCGTCGCCGCGCTTGGCCGACAGCGCGGCTCCCGCGGCACGCTGCTGGGCCTGGGATTTGGCTGGCATGGTCGCGCTCCTCTCGTTGGCGCGCGAGCCGACGCAACGCGCGGCACGCGCGGGGTGGAACAATCGGGCCGTCACGCGGCGTCGCGACGCCGCAGGTCGGCCGGCGGAATCTTCATCGCCTGGCGATACTTCGTCACCGTGCGGCGCGCAAGAAGAATGCCGCGGCCCGCGAGGTTCTCGGCGAGCGCGACGTCGGACAGCGGATCGGTATCCCGCTCGGCCGCGATCATGTCGCGGATCAGCACCTTCGCGGCCGACGCCGAACACACACCCTTGCCCGCGGCCTCGAGCTTGCGCGGGAAGAAGTGCTTGAACTCGAACGTACCGTGCGGCGTGGCCATGTACTTGTTGCCGGTGGCGCGCGATACGGTCGACTCGTGCAGGTCGAGTTCTTCGGCGATGTCGCGCAGCACGAGCGGCTTCATCGCGATCTCGCCGTAGCGGAAGAAATCGCGCTGCCGCGCGACGATGCATTCGCCCACGCGCTGAATCGTGTCGAAGCGCTTCTGCACGTTGCGGATCAGCCAGCGCGCCTCCTGCAGCTGCTGGCCGAGCGGCGAATCGCGCTCGCCGCTGGACTGCGCGAACAGCGTCGCGTAGCGCTCGTGCAAGCGCGCACGCGGCAGCACGGCCGGATTGATCGTGACGACCCATTCGTCGCGCACCTGGCGCACGATCACGTCAGGCACCACGTAAT
This sequence comes from Burkholderia sp. MSMB1078WGS, assembly GCF_001528895.1. Lineage (NCBI taxonomy): Bacteria > Pseudomonadati > Pseudomonadota > Betaproteobacteria > Burkholderiales > Burkholderiaceae > Burkholderia > Burkholderia sp. MSMB1078WGS. The sequence continues at coordinate 49,169 of NZ_LPDI01000015.1, forward strand.
CGCCGCGCGTGCTGCCGTAGTGATTGCCGGGGCGCGGGTCGAGCCCGCGCACCAGCGCGCAGGCAGCATGCAGCGTCTGCGTGTTGCAGCCGAGGCGCCGCTGGATCTCGGCCGTCTCGCGGCGCGCGAGCCGCTCCAGATGCTCGCGCGCGATCGCTTTCGCTTCCGCGAGCGCCGGCGTGCCGGCCGGAATCGCGTCGAGCTGCAACACCAGGCATTCGGACAACGAACGGGCGGCGATCCCCGGCCGGTCGAGCATCTGCACGAGCCGCAGCGCGACCGCGAGATCCTGCTCCGACAGCAGCCACGCCGGATCGGCGGCGACCAGGAGTTCGGGAAGCGCCTGACGCAGGTAGCCGTCATCGTCCAGCGCATCGATCACGAGGCGCGCGGCTTCGCGATCGCGTTTGTTGAGCGGATAGAGCCGGAGCGCATCGTGCAGTTGCTGATGCAGCGACGGCTCGGCGGCCATCCATTCGCCGGGCGACAGGCCGTCGCCGTCCTCGCCCTGGCGGCTCGTGCCGCGCGGCGCGGGCGCGGCGGTAAACGGCACCTCGCCGTCCGGCGGGCGGATTTCGTCGTGCTCGGGCGCCGCTTCGGGCGCGGCCGCTTCGGTCGGCTGCTCGGGCGTTCCGGCAGCCGTTTCCTCGTCGCCCAGGCCGTCTTCGAGAAACGGGTTCATGTCGAGCGCCTGACGCAATTCCTGTTGAAATTCAAGCGAGGACAACTGCAGCAGCCGCAGCGACTGCTGAAGCCTCGGCGTAAGTGCCAGATGCTGTCGCATCTGCAGCGCAAGCGAGACGGGCATCGAAAGCCTCCTGACGGTTCGGTTCGCGGTATGTCTTCTACCGGACGTCATGCAGCTTCCGTGCCAATCGCGCAAAGCGCGATGCGTCGCGGCTCTCGCGGGTTCGAACCCCGTCTCGACACACGCCGAGAAAGCTTTTTTACAAGCCGGGGGCAAGTTTGGGGCACGCATTTCGCTCGCGGGAAAACGCGCGTCGTTACCGCTTCGCATCGATGCGGTCGACCGCCGAACGATCGAGAAACGCGGTCGTCAACTCGGGCAGATGACGCAGCAACCAAGCGGCCATGTCGCGCTCCTGCTGCAGGATCCGCTCGCAACACGCGCGGATCTCTTCTTCGCCGGCCGCGTGCGCCGCCGCGACGAGCGCCGTGTACGCGGCGATTTCGAGTTGCTCGAACGCATAGCCGGCCAACGCCGTCTTCACGACTTCGTCGTCCGCCAGCATGCCGCTCGCGATCTGCCCGTAGGCGGCGACGCGCGCGGACAGATCCTTGGTCGCCGACGGCGACGTACCGAGCCGCATCAGGCACGCTTCGACGAGCGCCTGCTGGCCGAGCGTCTCGTCAAGATGCAGCCGGAGCCGATCCTGCAATTGCGGATAGTGGCCGACCCGCTTCATCTGCGCGTCGATCATCGTCTCGGCCTGGCGCTCCATCGCGTATGCATCGCGCAGCCAGTCCTCCAGGTGCTCGTGCTGATTCGCCATCGCATTCCTCCGACCGCATCGCGATGCGGCATGCCGTGACACGGCGTCGCGACGCGTCGCCGCGCCGCGTCGCCGCAACGCGTCGTGTCAGTACTGCATCGGCGGCGGCGTGCCCGGCAGCGGCGGGTCGCCCTGCGTGCCGTTCGGGCCGGGCGGCGGCACGTCGGCCGGTTCGCCGACGGTCGCGCCCTGCGGCATCGCGTTGCCCGGCGACGGACGGGTGTCGTAGCGCGTATTCGCATCCGGCATCGTCGTGGTCGACTGCGCGCCGCGGCCGTCGGGCGGCGCGGGCGGCGCCGCATGCGCGCCGTAGGGGCCGTTGGTCGGTTGCGTGCATGCGCCCAGCGCGCACGCAGCGGCGAACGCACAGGCGCCCACCCGTATCGTCTGGATCGTGTTCATCGAATCCTCCCGGAAGTCGGCGGCTCGGGGCCACGCCGCGGCGGCACCGCTCAGAGCCGGTTGAAATGGAAATCGCCCGCGTACGCGGTCGGCCCGCGGCGCGCCATCATCGCGTCGAATTCGGCCGCGACGCGCGTGAGCGCACCGCGTTGCCGTTCGACGTCGGCCCGTTCGAGCGCGGCGAAGGCGTCGGGGTCGAACGTGACGGTCAGCGACGCCGGATGGCCGTCGACGTGAAAGCCGACGTGCAATGCACCGGCCGGCTGCTCCTCGACGTGAAACGGCATCTCGCGCGCCTCGAAATGGCGGCCGAGCGTCTCCGCGATGTCGCGCAGCAGGCCGGGTTTCACGCGGATACTCATTGCAGGCCCTCCCTGCGCACGAGCGACATCGCGCGCACTGGCGGCTCCGGGGACGGTGGATCGCGTTCCGGCGGCGCATGCCCGGGCGGGTCGCCCTCCGGTTCCCGGTACGGTTCGGGCATGTCCGGCGGCACGTCGTCGGGATCGGGCGGCTCGGGGTCCGGCTCGATGTCGGGGATCGGTGGCTCGGGCCGTTGCAGCCACCGCTCGGGTTCGTGTGTCATCGGCATTCCCTATGGTTGCTGGATTCGGGTCGATATCGGCGCGACGGCCGCGTATCGACGATTGGCGAAGCGAAGATCCGCAAACCGCGTGCCGTCCGCTCCCGTCGTCCCTGCACGGGCGTCGACGCGGCGTCGCGCGGCCCAACGCGAAGCGCCATGCCTTCGCTACACCGTTCGCTGCAAAACTTGCAAGCACGCCGCTACGCGTCGTACGCGGCCATGACCAGCCACAGCTCGCGGCCGTCGTCCCGCACGCGCGCCGCGAGCGCGTAGGGATCCGACGGCTCGCACGCGCGCTGCAGCGCGAAGCGCGCCGGCTCGGTCGCCCCGAACGTCTCGTCGCCGAGCGGCCGCACGTCGGCCTTGCCCTCGAACATCCGGCGCTCGGGCCGGTAGATCAGCGGTTCATGCTTCCACGTGTCGAAATGGCTCTTCACGGAATCGAATCCGCCGCCGCATACGTTGATCTCGTAGCGCACCCCTGGTCGTCGTTTCGGAATCATCGTCGTACCTCCCGCTCGATATGCGCGCAGCAGGCCTGCTGTTGCGCCGTGTCGTCATGGTCGTCGTCGTGGTCACCGGGGGAGCGGCAAATCACGTGCCGTGCGTGCGGACCGGGAACGCCGGTTGCGCCGAGGCGGCTCATCGTCCCCGATACGGAGCACCGCCATGAAGGATTCGACCCGGCACGGCCACGACGCACCGGCGCACGAGCGGCAGCCCGACCCGCACCCGCCGCTGAAAGACCAGGACCGCACGCACACACGCCACTCGGAGCGTCATATCGACAAGCAGCTCGAGGACACGTTTCCAGCGAGCGACCCGCCCGCGACCGGCGGCGTCACGCGCATCGAGCCCGACACGCCGCCCGGCACGCATGACGATGGGCCGTGGCAGGACAAGCGGGAACGCGACGACGAATGACGCGACGACCCACGCGCACGGCATGCGGCTTGCTGGATCGCAGCAGCCGCATCGGCACATTGCTTCACCTACCGCCAAGGAGAATTTCATGCATCGCGTCAACGAAATCATGTCGCAGGACGTCGTGCGGATCGCACCGACCGACTCGATCCGTCATGCCGCCCAACTGATGGAGCGCTACGACATCGGCGCGCTGCCCGTGTGCGACAACAACCGGCTGGTCGGGATGGTGACGGACCGCGATCTCGCGGTGCGCGCGATCTCGGCCGGCAAGCCGCCGGAGACGCGAATCCACGAGGTCGCGTCCGGCCCGATCGAATGGTGCTTCGACGACGATTCGCTGGACGAGATCCAGCACTACATGGCCGATGCGCAACTGCGCCGGCTGCCCGTCGTCGATCACGACAAGCGCCTGGTCGGCATGCTGTCGCTTGCCGACATCGCGACGCGCACGGCCAGCCCGGAGCGCGACGACGTGGCGAACACGCTGGAAGGCGTGTCGCAACCGAAGCAGACGTGACGGAGCGATTTTCGCCCCGCCCCGACAACCCGCGCGACCCGCAGGGCCCGCCCCCCGGGCACGGTCGCGCCCCACGCAGCCTGGAGGAAACCATGCAGACTCCCGATCAAGGTCAGACCCGCATCATCGGCAAGGGCGCCGCGACGGCGGCCGGCCCCGGCCCCGACGTGATGGCGGCCGATACGCTGGAAGGCGACAAGGTCTATACGACCGACGGCGACGATGTCGGCAAGATCAAGGACATCATGCTCGACGTGCGCTCCGGCCGCATCGCGTATGCGGTGCTGTCGAGCGGCGGCATCCTCGGCATCGGCGACAAGCTCCATGCGATCCCGTGGAGCGCGCTGACGCTCGATACCGAGCGCAAGTGCTTCCTGCTGTCGGTATCGTCCGAGCGGATCCGCAACGCGCCGGGGTTCGACAAGGACCACTGGCCGGCAATGGCCGATCCGCAATGGGCCGAGCCGCTGCACGAGTTCTACGGCAGCACCCCGTACTGGAGTGCCGGCGACGAGCTCGGGCTGACCGACCCGACCGAAGACCTCGACGATCCGCGCACGCGCGGCCGCCACTGACCGCACCGCGACGCAGCGCCGGTTCGCCGGCGCATCCGTCCGACACGCCCCGCCCGCGCGGGGCGTTTTTTTGCCCGCGCCGCGCGCGCCGCCAGCCTTTTTACAAGGGTCGTGTAACGTCCCCGTCCGGCGCCACCGCGCCGCCGCACGCCGATTCGAGGTAGCCCAGCAGCCGGTGCGGCGTCAGCGGCTTCGCGCAATGCGCATCGAAGCCGGCTTCCTTCGCCAGTTCGCGATCCCGCCGCGACGCCAGCCCGCTGCACGCGATCAGCAGCATGTCGGCCGTTTGCGGATCGCCGCGCAGCCGCGTCGCCAGTTCCAGTCCGTCGAGGCCCGGCATCGCGATATCGAGCACGACCGCGAACGGCTGCCAGTCGCGTGCGACGTCGCACACGGCGAACGGATCGTCGGCGACCCGGCACTCGAAGCCGCGCGCCTCGAGCAGCAGGCGCAGCGCATCCGCCGCATCGCGATAGTCGTCGACGACGAGCACGCGGCGCGGGCGGCGCGGCACGCTGTCGGGCGCGCGCCACAGCAGCACGTCGTCGGCGGCCGGGTCGTCGCCGGGGTCGGGTAGCATCTGCTTCTCCTGTCGTTGGACGGACTTGTCACGCAAGGCGCGCGCCCATAGCGACTGCATGCGGCATGCCGGTTGCTGCGTGGTTCGCATCGTCGATCCGGGAGTCCTTCATGCGTGCGATGCGGCATCAATCGTCCCGTTTGCGTCCCTCTGCGCGTGCGACCATGCGATTGCCGAAGTGTTCCGCCCGATCGCCGCGCGCCGCTGCGTCGGCCTGCACCGGAGGCGCCGCATGACCCGCAAGGCGCCCGACGCTCCGACACCGCCGCCCGACGACGAGGCCCCGCGCACGCTCGACGCGTGCCGCCGCTGCGCGCTGTGGGAACACGCGACGCAGCCGGTGCCGGGCGCCGGGCCCCTCGATGCGACGATCATGCTGGTCGGCGAGCAGCCGGGCGACCAGGAGGATCGCGCGGGCATGCCGTTCGTCGGTGCAGCCGGCCGCATGCTGGACCGCGCGCTCGACGAAGCCGGAATCGAACGCTCGCACGTCTATCTGACGAACGCGGTCAAGCACTTCAAATGGGAACCGCGCGGCAAGCGGCGGCTGCACAAGACGCCCGCGCAGCGCGAAGTGGCCGCGTGCCGCTACTGGCTCGAACGCGAGCTGGCAGCCGTACAGCCGCGCGTGGTGGTCGCGCTCGGCGCGACGGCGTTGCGCGCGGTCCTGCAGGACAACGACGCGACGCTCGAGCGCACGCGCGCGCCGGTGCGCACCGACGACGGCCGGCTCGTCGTCGCCACCTATCATCCGTCGTACGTGCTGCGCACGCGCGGCGCCGATTCCCGCGAACATGCGTACCGCACACTGGTCGACGCGTTGCGCACCGCGTCGCGCCTCGCGCGCGAGCGACGCGGCGGCGGCGCTCGCCCGTCGCACGGGGACGCCGGATGAGCGGACTGGGCGATGGCGCGCGGGCGGCCGCCGAGACGCCGCCGCCCGCCGCGAAACCGTGGTATCGGCGGCTCGGCCCCGGCCTGCTCGCGGGCGCGTCGGACGCCGATCCGAGCAACGTCGCCGTCTACGCGCAGGCCGGCAGCCAGTTCGGTTTCAACATGCTGTGGATGATCGTCGTCACGCTGCCGATGATGGTCGCCGTGCAGCTGGCGGCGGCGTTCATCGGGCGACGCAATCGCGAAGGCCTCGTGGCCGGCATCCGCGAACGGTTTTCCGATCGCGTCGCGAAGACGCTGATCGTGATGGTCGTGATCGTCAACGTCGTGAACGTCGGCGCCGATCTGGCGGCGATGGGCGATGCGACGGCGCTCGTCGTCGGCGGCCGCAGCTACTGGTATGCACCGCTCTACGGGATCGCATCGCTGGCGTTGCAGGTGATGCTGTCGTACGAACGCTATGCGCGTTGGCTGAAATGGATGACGCTCGGCCTGATCGCGTACGTGCTCGAACTCGGCTTCGTGCACGTCGACTGGGGCGGCGTGCTGCATGCGATCGTGCTGCCGCAGATCGCGTTCACGCATGCGTATGCGACCACCGCGGTCGCCGTGCTCGGCACGACGCTGAGCCCGTATCTATTCGTGTGGCAGGCCGCGCTCGAAGTCGAGCAAACCACGGCCGAGCAACGGGACGGCGAACGCGACACGCGCCGCGAGACCGAGCAGCGCGTCACGGTCGATACGTGGACCGGCATGATCGTCACCAACGCGGTGTCGTTCTGCATCATGGTGATCGGCGCGGCCGTCTTCTTCGCGCGCGGCCGGCACGACATCGGCAGCACCGCGCAGGCCGCCGAGGCGCTGCGGCCGATCGCCGGCGAAGCCGCGTTCCTGGTGTTCGCGTTCGGCATCGTCGGCTGCGGGCTGCTCGCGATTCCCGCGTTCGCAGGCAGCGCCGCCTACGGTTGCGCGGAAGCCTGGCGGTTCCGCGAAGGGTTGAACGAGCCCGTGCGGCGCGCGCCCGCGTTCTACACGGTGCTGGCGCTGTGCGTGATCGTCGGCATCGCGATCTGCTTCAGCCCGATCGACCCGATCCGGGCGTTGTACTGGAGCGCCGTGCTCAACGGCGTCGCGGCGGTGCCGATGCTCGTGCTCGTGATGCTGCTGTCGGGCAAGCGCGATGCGGCCGGCCAGCCCGGAAGCGGCCCGGTATCGAAACTGTTCGGCTGGGTGGCGGTCGCATTGATGGCGGCGGCGGTGGTGACGATGCTCGTCGACATGCTGACGTGAAGGACCGACACGATCCACCGAAGTCGGTTGCGTACGCAACCTTCATGGCCGGCGGGCGGGCGCCGCGCCGAGCGCGACGCCGCCCGCCCGGTCGTTACATCATCTTGCCGCGCGAGCGCTCGGCACGTGCCGCATCGGCGGCGGATTCCACCTTCCTCACTTCCTCCGGCGGCGGCAGCACCGCCTTGAAGCCCATCGACTCGATCCACATCTCGCGCGCCCAGCCACGCGTGTGATACAGATGATGATCCTCGTCGGCCTCCACCTCGTCGTGCGCGGCCTTCAGCGCCTTCGCGGCGTCACTGTCGGGCAACTGGTCGGCCGCGTAGCCGATCAGCTCCCAGTTCAGGTGATCCTTGGTTTCGGCCAGCACCACGCACTCGGCTGCCACCACCTGCGCGACGGCCGGGTCGGCCTGCTTCTTCGCCTGCTGGATCACCTGCACCAGCGACTTGCCGGTGGCGGCCACCGCGGCGCTCCCCGGCGATTGCGCATCGGGATCGAGGCCGAGCGTTTCGAATACCTTGCGCAGCACCTCCTGGTGATGCAGCGTCTCGCGGTGGTACTTCTCCCATTCCTTGTGCAGATCCTCGTCGGTCGCGCACTGCAGCGCGGCCTCGTAGATCTGCGCACCGCCAAGCTCGGTCTCGTATGCCTGGCAGAGCAGTTCGAGGATGCCTTCGTGCTTCGATTGCCGTTGGGCCATGACTGCTTCTCCGAAAAAGCGGGCCGCACGTGCGGCCCGAGGGTGGAACCGGGCGCGCGTTATTGCGAGCCCACCTTGCGTGCAACCGTCTCTGCCATGCTCAGGTGATGCCTGAGCGTCGGCAGCGTGGACTTGGCGAACGCGCGCAGTTGCGCGTCCTTGCCGTCGCGCGCTTCGTCTTCGAACAACGCGACTGCCTTCTTGTGTGCATCGGGGCCGGCCGCCGCCAGATACGCGGTGTCGAAGTCGTGCCCGCTCTTGCCGCGCAGCGCCTCCACGTCGGGATCCGAGATCGGGTCGACCTGCGGCTTCATGCCCTTGCGCGAGGCGATTTCCTCGAGCTTCGCATTCGCCTTGCCGTGATCCGCGACCATCCGTTTCGCGAACGCGCGCACGTCCGCCGACTGCGCCTGCTTCAGCGCGAGCTGGCTTGCCTGCACTTCCGCCTTGCCGGCCATCGCGGCCTTGTCGACGAACTCCGCGTCGGTGCCCTTCGGCGCTTTCGCGATGCCGGGATCGCCCGCGGCGCCCGCGCCCGACGACGGATTGATCACGCCGCCCGGCACATGCGAATTCGACGCGGGCGGCTCGCTCGGCATCTGCGCGCGGGCGAGGCCCGACACGGCGAGCACGCCGGCGGCGAGCGCGGCGATCGTCCAGTTGGGTTGTCTCATCTGCTTTCTCCTTGTAGTTGCGTGAGGGCGGCCGTCAGCCGCCGACGATCGAGCCGCCATTCGGATGCAGCGTCTGCCCGGTCATGTAGCTCGCGCCGTCCGACGCGAGCAGCACGTAGCAGTCGATCAGTTCGTCCGGCTGCCCCGGTCGCTTGAGCGGCACGTTCGAGCCGAATTTCGCGACCTGTTCGGGCGTGAACGTCGACGGAATCAGCGGCGTCCAGATCGGCCCCGGCGCGACCGCGTTCACGCGGATGTCGCGTTCGGCCAGCTCGATCGACAACGACCGCGTGAACGCGACGATCGCGCCCTTGGTCGCCGAGTAGTCGGGGAGTTTCGGGCTGCCGTGATAGGCGGTGACCGACGCCGTGTTGACGATGCGTCCGCCCGGCTTCAAGTGCGGCAGCGCGGCCTGCGTGCAGAAGAACATCCCGTACACGTTCGTGCGGAACGTGCGTTCGAGCTGTTCCTCGGACACGTCCTCGATGCCCGGCTGCGGATGCTGCTCGCCCGCGTTGTTCACGAGCACGTCGAGGCGGCCGAGCCGCTCGACCGTGCGCGCCACCGCGTCGCGCGCCTGCCGGCGATCGCCGACGTCGCATGCGATCGCCTCGCAGCGCCGGCCGGCCTGCTCGATCAGTTGCTTCGTATGCGCGGCGTCGTCGGATTCCTTCAGGTAGACGATCGCGACGTCCGCGCCTTCCTTCGCGAAGCCGATCGCCACGGCGCGGCCGATCCCGCTGTCGCCGCCCGTCACCAGCGCGACCTTGCCGGCGAGCTTGCCGCTGCCGACGTAGTCGGCCGCTTCGTCGCGCGGCTTCGGATGCATGTCGCGCTCGGTGCCCGGCCGATGCGCCTGTTTCTGCGGCGGCGGGGTCTGTGCGTGGGTCATGGGTTCCTCCTTGAACGAATGCCGACGATGCCGCGCAAGCGGCGTGCCGCGCGCGCCGCACGCCGGCCTGCACGCGTCGACCGTGTTTCGACGGTGGGCGTTGCAAGCGTCTGGAAAAAGGGCATCTTCAGCGCGGGCCGCCGGACGCGGCTTCATCGGGCCGGCGCACCGGATCGAAATCGCGCCATTCGCCGTCCTGCCAGTCGCCTTCGACACGCTCGATCGACTTCGCGCCGGTCGCGCGCAGCACGTCTTCCGCGGCCGTCGCGGTATCGGGCGTCACGCGCGCGGCGAGGATCACGCCGGTCTGGCTCTGCGCGAGCGTGCCCTTGCCTTCGGCCTGCTCGCCGCGCATCCGCCCGAGCGCGCCGCCGAATGCGCCGAGATACGCGCCGGCCAGCGCGCCCGCAGCCGGCACGAACCAGTAGCGCAAGCCGAGCGCATACACGATCAATCCGACGACGACGCCGATCAGCAAGCCGCGAATCGCGCCGACCATCGCGCCGCGGCCGCCCGGCTTCGCCGCCGTATCGGCATACACGTCGCCGCCGATCGGGAAGCGCGCGTGCTGGCCGCCGGGGTTCAGGAAGAAGATCGACACGTCATCGGGCCCGAACGCGCGCTCGTAAAGGTGACGCGCCCCACCTTCCGCTTCATCGAACGTCGTGAAACGGCCTGCGACGATCATCGCCATGGTCGTGCTCCTCGTGATGGGTGCGCCGCGCGCTCGCGCACGCGGCGCGACGGGGCGACGCCTACATCAGCCGCCCGAGTTCCTTCGATACCGACGCCGGCGTGTCGTACTCGCGCTCGGGAATCTTGCGCAGCATGTCGAGCACCTCGCGGTCGGCATGCGAGCGCTCCGCGCACTGCACGACGTCCGACTTGCTGGCCGGGTAGTCCATCCCCTTCAGCGCCTTCTGCACGTCGACCGGGCTCGGCGGTTTGCCGTGCCCCGTCTGGTGCCCGCCCTTGTCGTGGTCCTGCTGCGTGCGCTCGCCTTCGTGCGCACGCGAGTGGCTGTATTCGTGGCCCGTATGTTGTCGGGATGTCATGAAAGCCTCCTTGGAAAATCTCAACGAAATCACGCGGACGACCGGCGTGCCCGCGCGAACGCGGCAAACGCCAGCGCCGCCGCGCCCAGCGCGACCGCGCCGGCAACCTTCGGCCGCTGCACCACCGTGTTGTACGCACAGCTGCGCAGCACCGGCCCTTCCATGCCCTCGCGCTCGTGCAGCGCGTGGCGCGAGTCGTACAGCGCGTTGTCGTCGCGCGGCCGCGCGGGGCGCACCGTGCGCTGGCCGCGCGAGAACAGCGTGGCCGCGACGCGATCGAACAGGCGCGGCGCGTGGTACGCGCTCGCCGACGTGAACTTCGCGGCGCCGCCGACGAACAGCGTGCGGCGCGGGTGCGCGGCCGCGAACAGGATCGCGTTGGCCACCAGGTCGGGGTCGTAGATCGGCGGCGGCAGCTTCGCCTCGACGTTCATGTAGTTCTTCGCGTGCATCACGAACATCGTGTCGATCGCGGCCGGCTTGATCAGCGTGACGGACACCGGCAGGTGATCCGCTTCCATCTCGAGCCGCAGCGAATCGGTGAAGCCTTTCACCGCGTGCTTCGACGCGACGTATGCGCTTTGCAGCGGCACGGGCGCGTCGGACGCCTCGCTGCCCATGTTGATGATCGCGCCGCCGTGGAAATCGCTCTTGCGCCGGAAATGGTCGGCCGCGACGAGCGAGCCGTGTACGACGCCCCAGTAGTTGGTGTCGAACAGCCGGCGCTGATCCTCGAGCGGCACCGCGGCCGCCGTGCCGAAGATCGACACGCCCGCATTGTTGACCCAGGTGTCGAAGCCGCCGTACGTGTCGGCCGCCGCCGCGGCCGCGCGCTGCAGATCCTCGATATTGCCGACGTCGCCGGCCACCGGCACCGCAAGGCCGCCGTGCTGGCGGATTTCCTCGCACAGCGTGTTCAGCGCTTCCTCGTTGCGCGCGAACAGCACGAGCTTCACGCCGCGCCGTGCCGCCTTGCGCGCGGTGACGAGACCGATGCCGCTGGTCGCGCCGGTGATCACGATCGTCTGTTCGCCGACCGGTTTGAGCATGCAGTTCATCGCTGGACTCCTGTGACGGCCGCGCGGTTATTTGGGTCGGATGGTCAACTGGTCGCGCACGGTCTGCACGCCGTCCACCTGCTTCACGACGCTGACGGCCTGCGTGCGCTGCTGCTCGTCGGGCACGCTGCCGGTGAGCGTCACGGTGCCGTGCCGCGTCTTCACGTGGATGTCGCCGGCCGACAGGCCGTTCGTGCCGACGAGCTCGGCCTTCGCCTTGGTCGTGATCGTCGCGTCGCGGATCTTCGTGCCGGTGCTCGAATGCGACGACGACGTCGACGACGATGCGGCGCCGTCGTCACCGGCGGCGACCGCGTTCGGCGCGACGACCATGCACGCGGTGGCCGCGGCGATCGCGACCGCCATGCCGGTGCGCACCGCACGCTGGCGGCGGATGTGCGGGGAGCGGGCTTGCAGCTGGAATACCTTCATCGTGACCTCCTTTTCATCGGGCCGGGCGGGCCGGCGGGTGAGCAGAGGTCGCGCAAATCGCGTGCCGCGACGCGTGCGCCGCTTGCCCGCGGGAAACCGCGATCAGACGCCCTTTCATCCAACGCGTTGTAATTTTTTCGGCACACCGGGAAGCGGTTTTCCCCGCAATCCGGCGGGCATGCCGATTGCCGAGCGACCGATGACGGCGGCCCATGAGCGCGGCCCCGATATCGGGAGCAATACCATGCAAAGAATCGCGTTGATCAGTGAACATGCATCGCCGCTGGGCGTGATCGGCGGCGTCGATGCCGGCGGTCAGAACATCTATGTCGCGAACGTCGCGAAGCAGCTCGCGGAGCGCGGCCTCGACGTCGACGTCTACACGCGCTGCGACAACCCGCATTTGCCGGAAGTCGTGCCGATCGGCCCGCACATGCGCGTGATTCACGTGCCGGCCGGGCCGCCGGCCGACGTGCCCAAGGAGCGGCTGTTGCCGTACATGGGCGCATTCGCGAAATACATGATCGCGCGCATGCGGCGCGAGCCCGACCCGGTCGACGTGATGCACGCGAACTTCTTCATGTCGGGCGACGCGGCGCTGCGCGTGAAAAAAGCGCTCGGCATCCCGCTCGTCACGACGTTCCATGCGCTCGGCCGCGTGCGGCGGCTGCACCAGGGCACGGCCGACGGCTTCCCCGATGCGCGCTTCGCGATCGAGGACACGCTCGCCCGCCGCTCGGACCGCCTGATCGCCGAATGTCCTCAGGATGCGCTCGATCTGACGACCCACTATCGCGCCGACACCGCGCGCATCGAGATCGTGCCGTGCGGCTTCGACGAGCGCGAATTCCGGCCGGTGCCGCGCGTCGATGCGCGCGCGCGGCTGGGCTGGCCGCAGGACGCGTTCGTCGTGCTGCAACTGGGCCGCTTGGTGCCGCGCAAGGGCATCGATACCGTGATCGACGCGCTCGCGCGCATGCCGCGCGATCCGCAGCGGCCGACGCACCTGTACGTCGTCGGCGGCAGCCAGGCGACGCCCGACCCCGCACGCGACCCGGAACTCGCGCGGCTCGCCGCGTTCGCGCACGAACTCGGGATCGCGAACCGCGTGACCTTCGTCGGCCGGCGCGATCGCGACGCGCTGCACCTGTACTACAGCGCGGCCGACGTGTTCGTGACGACGCCGTGGTACGAGCCGTTCGGCATCACGCCGGTCGAGGCGATGGCGTGCGCGGCGGCGGTGATCGGCAGCGACGTCGGCGGCATCCGCACGACGGTCGACGACGGCACCACCGGCTATCTCGTGCCGCCGCGCGACCCGGCCGCGCTGGCCGCGCGCCTCGTGCAACTGCGCGCGAAGCCCGAGCTGTGCGCGGCGCTCGGCCGCGCCGGCTACCTGCGCGCGCATCGCTTCTACACCTGGCAAGGCGTAGCCGACCGGCTCGTCGACATCTATCGCGACGTCGCCCACGCGCAGCGCGCCGGCACGTCGGCCGGCACCGGCCGGCGCACGCCCGTCGGCACCACGACGGCCATGCTCGCACACCGCAAGGAGAATACGTAATGAAGGGCTACGATCGAAAACGCGTCCTCGTCACCGGCGGCGCCGGCTTCCTGGGTTCGCATCTGTGCGAGCGGCTCGTGACGGCCGGCCACGACGTGCTGTGCGTCGACAATTTCTACACGGGCACGAAGGACAACATCGCGCACCTGCTCGATGCGCCGAACTTCGAGCTGATGCGCCACGACGTGACGTTTCCGCTCTACGTCGAAGTCGACGAGATCTACAACCTCGCGTGCCCGGCGTCGCCCGTTCACTACCAGCGCGACCCCGTGCAGACGACGAAGACCAGCGTGCACGGCGCGATCAACCTGCTCGGCCTCGCGAAACGCGTGAAGGCGCGCATCCTGCAGGCATCGACGAGCGAGGTGTACGGCGACCCCGACGTCCATCCGCAGGACGAGCACTATTGCGGCCGCGTCAATCCGACCGGCATCCGCGCGTGCTACGACGAAGGCAAGCGCTGCGCGGAAACGCTGTTCGCGGACTATCACCGCCAGTACGGCGTCGACGTGCGCATCGCGCGGATCTTCAATACGTACGGCCCGCGCATGCACCCGGCCGACGGGCGCGTGGTGTCGAACTTCGTCACGCAGGCGCTCGCGGAACAGCCGCTGACCGTCTACGGCGACGGCAAGCAGACGCGCTCGTTCTGCTATGTGGACGACATGGTCGATGCGTTGATCCGGCTGATGGACGAACCGGGCGATGCGAGCGAGCCGGTCAATCTCGGCAGCGACGTCGAAATCGCGATGATCGACGTCGCGCGGGAAGTCGTGCGGATCGTCGGCGCGACGGTGCCGATCGAGTTCCGGCCGCTGCCGTCCGACGATCCGCGCCAGCGGCGGCCGAATCTGGCCGCCGCGCAGAAGCGGCTCGGCTGGCGCGCGACGACGACGCTCGCGAACGGGCTCGCGCACACCGCGCGATACTTCATTCAACGCCAGGTCACGCACCACACGCCCGGCGACCTCGTGCGCAGCACGCGCATCGCGTCGCATCTGCTCGCCCAGGTCCACACGCAGAACCGGCCGGCGCCGACCACCTGACGCGGCCGGTGCGCGACGCGCGTCAGCCGTCGCGCTTCGTCACGTGTGCGATCTTGTGCGCCAGTTCGCGCACGTCGACCGGCTTGCACAGGTAGCCGTCGAAGCCGGCCTCCAGCGCGCGGCGTTCGTCGGCGAGGCCCGCGTGCGCGGTGACGGCCAGCACGCGCACGTCGGGCGGGCCGCCGTCACCGTTCATCGTGCCGCGCCGCAACGCGTCCAGCAGCCAGAAGCCGTCGCCGTTGGGCATCGCGAGATCGGACAGCACGACCGTCGGCCGCATGTCGGCCGCCATCGCGAGCGCCTCGCGCCCCGACGACGCGATCGCGACGGCCGCGCCGAATGTGGTCAGCGCGGCCGTGAGGCTCGCACGCGTGGTCGGATCGTCGTCGACGATCAGGATGCGTTGCGTATCGAGCACGAGCGCGTCGCGACGGCTGCCCGCCTGCACGATCCCCCACGCCATCGCGCCGGCCGGCTGCCACCCGGCCGGCAGCGTCACAGTGAACGTCGTGCCGCGATCGCGGCCCGCGCTCGCGACGGTCACCCGGCCGCCATGCAACTGTGCGATGTGCCGCACGATCGACAGGCCGAGGCCGAGCCCCCGCCGCGGCGATGCGGGCGAATCGTCCGCACGGCGGAACATGTCGAACACGTACGGGACGAACTCCGGCGCGACACCCTGCCCCGTATCGGCGACGGTCAGCACCGCATGCGCGTCGTCGCGCGCGAGCCCGACCGTCACGCTGCCGCCGGCCGGCGTGAATTTCAGCGCATTCGAAATGAGGTTCGACAGCATCTGCCGCAACCGCTCGGCGTCGCCCGACACGATGCACGCGGACGCGTCGCAGTCGAATTCGAGCATGATGCCGGCCGACGATGCGGCGGTCTGGAACGTGCCGACCTGGTCGGAGAACAGCCGGACGATGTCGACCGGCGTCGTGTCGAGCCGCAGCTTGCCGGTCGCGAGCGACGACGCATCGAGGATGTCGCCGACCATCCGCGTGAGCGAACGCGCGCTGCGGTCGATCGCGTCGATCGCCTGATGCTGCAGCGCGTGGTCGCCGGTATTGCGCAGCACCTCGATCCACCCGTAGATCACGTTCAGCGGCGTACGCAATTCGTGCGATACCGTGGCCAGCAACTCGTCCTTCAGCCGGTTCGACGTGTCGGCCTGCTCGCGCGCATGGCGCGCGCCCTGCAACGAGCGCTGCGCCCGCAGCTCGTGGCGGCGCTGCGCGCCGGTTTCTCGCAGCGTCAGCGACAGCGCGACGCAGGCCCGCGCGTCGCCCTGCACCGGACATGCCGATACCGTCGCCCGAAAACGCCGGCCGTCGCGCCGCACGCACAGCAGTTCGAGCGGCCCGACCGGCTCGCGCATCGTGTCGAACGATTTGGCGAGCGGATGGAGCCGCAACCAGCGCGGCGCGATCAGCGTGTCGAACCGGCGGCCGCGCGCATCGGCCTCGTCGTATCCGAAGATCCGCTGCGCGGTCGGGTTCCAGCTCGCGATGTGGCCGCTGGCGTCGATCCCGACGATCGCGTCCGGCGATGCATCGACGACCGCACGCTGCAGCCGCGATGCGTCGACGCGCGCGCGGTCCGCGCCGGCATCGCGCAGCATCAGCACCGCGCCGCCGAGATTGCCGTCCGCATCGCCAAGCGGCGACGCGACCGCGACGATCGGCACCGGATCGCCGTTGCCGGTCTGCAGCCAGTGCCGGTCGGACGTCGCCTCGGCGCCGCCGAGCGCACGATCGAGCGGCGTGGTCGGCACGCGGCGGCCTTCGTGGTCGACGATCCGCAGCACGTCGCGCACCGGCCGCCCCATTGCGTCGTCCGGCCGGCAGCCGACGAGTTCGGCCGCGGCCGCGTTGAGATAGGTGACCCGGCCCATCGTATCGGCCGCGATCACGCCGTGCGGCAGCGCGCCCAGCACGGCTTCGAGCTGCCGGCGTGCAGCCGCCTCGCGTCGGCTTGCGCGAGCGTTCGTCACGCGCGTGTGATGCAGCATCGACGCGATCGCGCACACCAGCGCGCCGATCAGCATGAACGTGCCGAGCTGCACGAGCCGCTCGGGCAGCGGCGCCGTATAGGCGGCCGGATCGGACAGGAACAGCGTCCACACGAGCAGCCCGCTGACCACGGTCGACACGATGCCGAACAGGAACGATGTCGCCCACGCGGCGCCGGCGAGCAGCGGGTAATACAGCACGAACGGCAAATTCACGCCGCCGAACCGGATCGCGAGCGTCTGCAGCACGGTCGCGATCGCGACCAGCATCACGGCCGTTGCGTAATTTCCGGCCTGCGGCCGTGCAATTTCGGTCATTGAACACGCTCCTGCGGGAACAGTCGGCAGCGGGCGCCGTGCGCGCCGCCGGCGGGCACGGCGCATGCTGGCCGATCGGCACCGGCGGCCCGGCCGCTCACGATGGAGATCCTCACGCCATGCCCGACCCGACACGCTGGCTCGTCGTCTCGCCGCATCTCGACGATGCCGTCTTCAGTTGCGGGCAACTGCTCGCGCAGGCGCCCGGCTCGATCGTCGTCACCGTATTCGCGGGGATCCCGCCGCGCGGCATGCCCGCGCCGCCGTGGGATCGCCGCGCAGGGTTTCACGACGCCGACGAAGCGGTGCGCGCGCGCCGCGACGAAGACCGCCGCGCGCTCGCACTGCTCGACGCACGCCCCGTGTGGCTCGACTTCCTCGACGACCAGTACGGCATCCCGGCCACGTCGACCGCGATCGCGGCACACGTGGCCGCGACGATCGACGCGCACCCGGGCTTCGGCGTGCTCGCGCCGGCCGGCCTGTTCCACCGCGATCACCTGCAGGTGCAGGAGGCCATGCTGTCGCTGCTGCGCGAAGACGATCCGTCGCGCATCTGGCGCTTCTACGAGGACGTGCCGTATCGCCGCATCGACGGGCTGATGGCGAGGCGCGTGATCGGCTGGCGCGAGCGCGGCTGGATCGCGCATCCGGTCGCGCCGCCGGCCGGCGGCGACACGAAAGGCGCCACCGCGAAAGCCGCCGCCGTCGATACATATGCAAGCCAGGTAACGCTGTTCGAACCTCATATGCGCGCCGCTCTCCACGAACCCGAAATGACCTGGCGGCTCGAATGCGACGTCACGTCCGCGTAACGCCCGCGCGCGTCGCGCTGCCGCCGGGCGAGCCGCGCATGACCGCCATCGTGCTGACCTGCCGGCGCGCCGCCGAACTCGCGCGCACGCTCGAACATCTTTCCGCGCTGCCCGACCGGCCGGCGATCGTCGTCGTCGACAACGCGGCGGACGCCGAGACGGCCGCGCTGATCCGCGAGCGCTTCGCGCATGTCGCGCTCGTGCATGCGCCGGGCAACCTCGGCGCAGCCGGCCGCAATCTCGGCGTCGCCGTGGCGCGCACGCGCCATGTCGGGTTCTGCGACGACGACACGTGGTGGGCGCCCGGTTCGATCGCCGAAGCCGCGAACCTGCTCGACGCGTATCCGCACGTCGCGGCCGTCACCGCGCGCGTGCTCGTCGGCCCCGACCGGCGCGAGGACCCGACCTGCCGGCTGATGGCCGACAGCCCGCTGGACGCGCCCGTCGCGCTGCCGGGCCGCCCGATCCTCGGGCTGCTGGCCGGTGCGACCGCGTTCCGGCGCGACGCGTTCGTGCGCGCGGGCGGCTACCATCCGCGCTACTTTCTCGGCGGCGAGGAAGCGCTGCTCGCGCTCGATCTGTCTCGCGCCGGCCACTGGCTCGTGTATGCGCCCCACCTGACGGTCCATCACTACCCGTCGGCGCAGCGCGACCGGCCCACGCGCGCGCGCACCGCCGCCCGCAACGCGGTATGGACGGCGTGGCTCAGATGGCCGGCCGCGGCCGCGTGGCTGCACACGATGCGCATGCTGCCGCTGCTGCGCCGCGAACGGGCGATCGTGCGCACGTTCGCTGGCCTGCCGTGGATCCTGCGCGAACGCCGCGCCATTCCGCCGCACGTCGAACGCATGCGCCGCCGGCTCGAGCGCGACGCGCACCGCGGAGCCGAAACGGGACGATGAGCGGGAACATGAGCGCGATCGGGGCCACATCAGGAATCCGGTTTTTCCGTTTCGTCTTCCAGTTGCGCGAGCCGGTTGTAGATCGTCTTCAGGCTGACGTCGAGCACCTCGGCCGCCTGCGCCTTCACGCCGCCGCACTGCGCGATCGTGCCGAGGATCAGCTTGCGGTCGACCTCCTCGAGCGGCGTGCCGAACGGCACCGTCACGCGATCTTCATGCGAATCGACCATGCTGGACAGCTCGTCCATGATCGGCGGAGGCAGCGTCTCGATCACGTCGGCATCGGTGAAGATGCTCGCGCGCTGCACGAAGTTGCGCAACTCGCGCACGTTGCCGGGCCATTCGTAGCTCTTCAGCGCTTCGCGGGCAGCGGGCGCGAAGCGCAGGTTGCGGCCGCTTTCCTCGTTGTAGCGCTGCAGGAACGCGTCGGCGAGCATCGGGATGTCGTCGCCGCGTTCGCGCAGCGACGGCAGCGGAATCGGAAACACGTTGATCCGGTGGAACAGGTCCGGCCGCAGCTTGCCTTCCGCCATCGCCGCCTCCGGGTCGCGGTTCGTCGCGGCGACGATGCGCACGTCGACGTCGATCTCGCGCGTCGAGCCGAGCCGCGTGACGCGCCCGGTCTCCAGCACGCGCAGCAGCTTGACCTGCGATTCGACCGGCATCTCGGTGATTTCGTCGAGAAACAGCGTGCCGCCGTCCGCACGTTCGAAAAAGCCCTTGTGCTGGCGTTCCGCGCCGGTGAAGCTGCCGCGATCGTGGCCGAACATCTCGCTCTCGACGAGATTCGCGGCGATCGCGCCGCAGTTCACCGCGAGGAACGGGCCGCGGCGGCGCAGGCTGAGGTCGTGCACGGTCTGCGCGGCGAGCTCCTTGCCGGTGCCCGATTCGCCGGTGAGCAGCACCGACGCTTCGGTGCGCGCGACGCGGCCGATCGCATCGTAGACGGCCTGCATCGCCGGCGAGCTGCCGAGCATGCGGCCGAACCGGCCGAGCCGCTGCAACTCCGAGCGCAGCTCCGCGATTTCCTCGTGCAGCGCGGTCGTGCGCGGCACGCGCGCGAAGATGCTGTTCAGCCGCTGCATGTTGAGCGGCTTCACCAGATAGTCGGTCGCGCCGCGCCGCAACGCGTCGATCGCGGTTTCGAGGCTCGCGTGGCCGGTGGTCAACACCATTTCGCAATGCCCGCGCTTGGGCAATGCGTCGAACAGATCCATCCCGTTGCCGTCGGGCAGCACGAGGTCGCACAGCACGAGATCGGGGGTATGCGTCGAGACGAGCGTGCGCGCTTCTTCAAGCGTCGCGGCCGTATCGCACGAAAGCTGCTGCGTGCGTGCGAGCGTGGCCAGCATCGTTCGCGTATCGGCGTCGTCTTCGACGATCAGGACGTAAGGCATCGAGGCTCCTTTTGATGCGGCCCGGCGCATAGGTGGGCCGGCACCGCGACACGTGCAGCGTCATGCACGTCAGCGGGCACACGACGCATCTTCAACGCTGCACACGATCGGGCAGACAGGCGGTCCTGCACTGAAAACGAGTGCTTAGCAGTATAGAAGAACGGTGTCGTGCATTCGCCGTTCATCGAATAAATCTATCTGCCGGCGCCAGCCGCATTGCCAGATTCAATGTCGACGAATCGGTATAAAAGGTATCCTGCATACGTGAAAGACGACGTGTGCCACGTCGTTTTTTACCTGATCACGACACCTTCGGTCAAAACTTCCCAACTCGGTCATACTCCATGTCGAAATCCGACGATGACGGCACGCGACTGTTCGGGCGTTCGCGAACAATTCAGGATTTGCTGCTGAAAGTGTCGCGCGTCGCCGCCACCCGCGTGAGTGTGCTGGTGGTCGGCGAAAGCGGGGCGGGCAAGGATATCGTCGCCCGGCTCATTCACGACATGAGCCCGCGCCGGCGCGGGCCGTTCGTGCCCGTCAACTGCGGCGCGATTCCGAAGGACATCGCGGAGTCGCACTTGTTCGGTCACGAAAAAGGCAGCTTCACGGGCGCCGTCGCGCAACATGTGGGCATGTTCGAGGCCGCGCGCGGCGGCACGCTGTTTCTCGACGAGATCGCCGAGATGCCCGCCGAGTTGCAGGTCAAGCTGCTGCGCACGCTCGAAACCAACACGATCGTGCGCGTGGGCGGCCACGAGCCGATTCCGCTCGACGTGCGGATCGTCGCGGCCACCCACCACGATCCGGTCGAGGCACTGCGCAGCGGCCGGCTGCGCGAAGACCTGTTCTACCGGATCGCGCCGGTCGCGCTGCACGTGCCCGCGCTCAGGCAGCGCGAGGACGACGTCGGCGACATCGCGCTGCAGATCGTCGAACGGCTGAACGCGCGGCACCGCACGAGGAAGCGCCTGTCGACGCAGGCGATGAAGGCGCTGCGCGCGTACACGTGGCCCGGCAACGTGCGCGAACTGCGCAACGCGCTGGAGCGCGCGTTCATCCTCGCCGACGAGCAGATCGAACTGCAGTTGCCGCGCCGCCAGCCGCCGCGCGAGGAAGTACGCCACAACGCGATGACGCTGCATATCGGCACGACGCTCGCGCACACGCAGCAGCGCTTCATCGTCGCGTCGCTGCGTCATTTCAACGGCGACAAGCCGCGCACCGCGAAGGCGCTCGGCATCAGCCTGAAAACGCTGTACAACCGCCTCGCGTTGCTGCCCGAAAGCGAACGCAATGCGGCCAGCGGCAGCGCGCCGGCGGCGCCAGGCGCCGCAAACGGCGGCAGCCCGCCCACTTCGCCGCCCGCGACGACGCAATGAAGACGGCGGGTGACGCCGCCTTCGTCACGTCGCCCTCGCCACGTCGCCTTCGCCACGTCACGCCGTCACGTCGCGCAGTGCGGCGTCCCAGTCGCGCGCGAAGCGCTCGATGCCGAATCGCTCGCAGGCGTCACGCCTGGCCGCCGCGCCCCACTCGCGCGCCAGTTCCTGATCGCGAATCAGCATCCGCATCGCGTCGATCAGCACGGCCGGCCGCGTATCGGCCACGCCGTTGCTGCCGGTCTTCACGAGTTGCGCCATCTCGGTCGTCGCGAGCGCGACGATCGGCAGCCCGATCATCATCGCCTCGATCACCGCGAGCCCGAGGCTCGTGTAGCGAATCGGATTGAAGAAGAACCGGTAGTGCGACAGGAATTGCGGCAGCGCCGGGTTCGGCACTTCGCCGATCCCGCCGAGTTCGGTCGAGCCCATCCCGACCAGATCGATCGGCACGCTGTGCCGCACCACCTCGAACAGGTCCGCGCCGAGGCGCCGGCCGCGGCGCGCGAGGTTGTTCACCACGGCCACGCCCTTCGGCAGCGTACCGTGATACTCGACGCCTTCCGGCAGCAGCACGCCGTGCTCGATCACGCGTGTCGGCGTCACGCCGTTGTCCCACATCAGCGCGTTGAACGGCGTCACGTGCACCAACAACACGTTCGGGTCCTGCACCGGATGCAGCGTGTCGGTCGGATGCTCGCGCGGCGGATCGTGCTCGACGAACAGCGTCGGCAGCGCGCGCTGCGCTTCGCTCAGCAGCCGCAGGCGGTCGTTCCGGTAATGATTCACGTGCTGGTACAGCACGCAGTCGAATGCGGTGTCGCGCACGCACTCGGCCGGCACCTCGTGCACGTTGTCGCCCCACGGCAGGTGCCCGACGCGGCCCGCATAGCCGGGCGGATGCTGCGGCTTCGTCACGATGTAGAAATCGTGCGGCGCCTGCGACAGGTAATACAGGTAGTTGCCATGCACGTGCCAGGTCAGCACGCGCAACCGCTTACGTGACATGACGTCTCTCCTCGGCGAGCAGCTCGCCCGCCCGATCGATCACTTCGCCGACGCCGATCGCCGTCGCGCATTCGTGCCCGTACGGACACGTATCGAACATGCACGGCCGGCACGCCGGGTAGTTCGCGAGCACGCGATGGCGTTCGGCGTCGAGCGGCGCCCAGCGGGCCGTATCGCTGCCGCATGCGACGACGATGCTCGGCGTGCCGAGCGCCGCCGCGACGTGCGACACGCCCGTGTCGTTGCACAGCAGCAGCCGCGCGCGGGCGATCAGCGCGGCGAGCGCGCCGAGCGGCGTGCGGCCGCACAGGTTCACGCACGGCCGCCCGAGGTGCTCGGCGAACGCGCTCGCCAGCACCAGTTCCGCGCGCGTGCCGGTCAGCACGATCTGCCAGCCGTCGTCGGCGAGCTGCCGCGCAGCGAGCGCGAAGCGCTCGACCGGCCAGCGCCGCGATGGCATCCGCGCGCCGGGATGGACGATCACGTAGCGGCCGGGATCGAGCGCGTGTTCGTCGCAGAGCACGTGCCACAGCGCGTAGTCGAGCCCGCCGAGCGGGAATTCGAGGTAGTCGCCCCAGTCCGCGTAACCGAGCTTGCGCGTGAGCGCCAGATAGCGCGCCACTTCCGGTTCGTCGTCGCGCCACACGAGCGTGCAGTCGAGCGCGGCCGTGCCGCCGTCGGCCGGCACGAAGCCGGCCGTGCGCGTCGCGCCGAGCGACGCGACGATCGCATTCGTGTGCGCGCCGCTGCCGTGCAGCTGGATCGCGAGGTCGAAGTCGCGCGAGCGGCATTCGGCGATGAACGCCTCGCGCGTGGCCGCGTCGGGTTCGGGCTGTTCGGCGAGCCCCGCCGCGCCGGGGAAGGCGATGAAACCGTCGATGTAGTCCGAAAAGCGCGACGCGAACTCGCGCGCCCACGGCAGGCCGATCAACGTGATGCGCGCATCCGGTTCGCCGCGCCGCAGCGCACGCAGCGCGGGCACCGCGCACAGCATGTCGCCGAGCTGCAGCGCGCGGAACACCGCGATCCGCTTGGGGCCGCGCGGGCCGTCGGAATCGACGCTGGGATCGAGCTTCATAGGAAGAGCACCCGGAAGTGAAGCGCGCCGCGCATGCGCCAGTACAGCGACACGGGCGGAATCGCGATGGACGTGACGATCATTTCGGCCACATGCGACGGCGTGAGCTGCGTGCCGCGCAACCGTTTCGCGCAGAACCCCGCGGTAATCGCGGCCCACACCACTGCGCACGCGATGGCCGGCGCCGGCCAGCCGGCCGCGAGGCAGCCGAGCGCGCCGAGCGCGGCGAGCACGGCCGCGTAGTAATGCCACGGCGGCATCGGCCGGATATGACGCCGGTAAGTCGCGCGATGCTTCTTGTACAGCAGCGCATCGAAATACACCTTCGACTGCGCGCCGATGCTCGATCCCCAGCGCGCGGGACGCACCGGATGCACGATGCGCGCGGCGTCGGCCTCGACGATCGGCCCCGCATGCTCGCGCAGAGCGAACATCAGGTCGGCGTCCTCGCGCCACGCGCGCGTGAAGCGCTCGTCGAAGCCGCCGACGCGTTCGAGCGCCGCGCGCCGCACGAAGCAGTTCGCGGTCGCGAATTCCGCATGCGCGAGCCCCGCCGCATCGCGCTCGTAGTCGGTCGGGCACGGCCGCAGCGGCACGTCGATCCGGCCGGCCGCGGCCGCCGCAGACGGTTCGGCCAGCAGCGCGGCCGCGCCGTGGCGCAGCCAGGTCGGATCGGGAATCGTGTCGTCGTCGGTGAACGCGATCAGCGCGCCGCACGCGCTGCGCCAGCCGACGTTGCGCGCGCCGGCCGGGCCCTGCGTGTCGGGTGCGGTCATGTAGCGGATCGCCGGCACGTCGGTTACGCGTGTGCGGCACGCATCGACGACGGCGCGCGCACTCCCGGCCGGATCGTCGTCCACGACGACGATCTCGTAGGTGGTCGGATCGAACACCTGCACGCACAGCGCGTCGAGGCAGCGTGCGAGCAGGTCGGGCCGCCGGTAGGTGGGCACGACGACCGACACGACCGGCGGCAGTTGCGTGTCGCGCGCGTTCATCTGGGTTTCTCCAGCAGGAACGGCCCGATCACGAGCGCATCGAGCGGCGACGTCCAGAAGCATTCGATCGCGTCGCGCGGCGAGCACACGATCGGTTCACCGCGCGTGTTGAACGACGTGTTGACGAGCACCGGCACGCCGGTGAGCGCGTCGAACTCGGTCAGCAACGCATGCAGCAGCGGGTGCTGCGTTTCGTCGACGGTCTGCACGCGCGCGGTGCCGTCGATGTGGCGCACCGCCGGAATTCTCTCGGCGCGCTCGGGCACGACGTCGTACACGAACAGCATGAACGGCGCGCGCAGCGGCGTACGCCGGCCGCCGCTGAACCAGTGATGCGCACGGTCTTCGAGCACGACCGGCGCGACCGGCCGGAAATCCTCGCGATCCTTGATCCGGTTCAGCTTGCGCTGCATGTCCGGGTCGATCGGCGACGCGAGGATCGACCGTGCGCCGAGCGCGCGCGGGCCGAATTCCATGCGCCCCTGGAACCAGCCGATCACGCGGTTCGCCGCGAGCAGCGCGGCCGTCTGCGCGGCGACGTCGGCGAGCCGCCGGTACGGCAGCTGCGCTTCCTTCAGGAACGCCTCGATCGCGTCGTCGTCGTAGGCCGGCCCGAGATACGCATGATCCATCCGCCAGTCGCCGCGCTCGCCGCGCATCCGGAAGTCGGCCCACAGCGCGGCGCCGAGCGCCGTGCCCGCGTCGCCGGCGGCCGGCTGCACCCACACGTCGTCGAACGGGCCGCGATCGCGAATCTTCGCGTTCATCACGCAGTTCAGCGCGACGCCGCCCGCCATCGCGAGCTGCCGCTCGCCGGTTTCGGCGGCCAGCCAGTCGACCGCCTGCAGCGTCGTCTCCTCGAGCACCAGTTGCAACGCATGCGCGATGTCGCAGTGATGCGGCTCGATCGGGCCGCCGCGTTCGCGCGGCGGGCCGAATTGCGCGGCCAGATCGCCGTCGACCACGTCATAGCGCCCTTCGCCGCGATACCGCACCAGCTTGCGCATCTCGTCGGCGAACACCGGCTTGCCGTACGACGCGAGCGCCATCACCTTGTATTCGTCGGACGAGTGCAGGAAGCCGAGATAGCGGGTCACGCGCTCGTACAGCAGCCCGAGCGAATGCGGCAGGTTGACCTGCCCGACCCGCCGGTACGAGCGGCCGTCGAACACGCCGTAGCTCGTCGTCGCGCGCTCGCCGCGCCCGTCCATCGTCATCACCGCGCAGCGTTCGAACGGCGCCGCGAGAAACGCGCTCGCCTCGTGCGCGAGATGGTGCTCGATGAAATGCCAGCGGAACGGCCCGTCGTGCGTGACGCCGCGAAAGCGCCGCTGCAGATGATGCGGCGCGCCGCCCGCGAGCTGGCGCGGCGCGTTGACGATCGACGACAGGAACAGCGGATGCCAAGGCGACGCGCCGTCGTCGCGCGGCGCATGCGCGGACGGCGACAGCGGCAGGGTCAGCGCCGGCTCCGTGCCTTCGCGGTCGAGTTCGAGCCACGGGTCGTACGAATACGCGACGTGGTCCACGTCCGCGAGCGTGATGCCGGCTTCCGCGAGGCAATAGTCGATCGCGTGGAAGGGCAGCTCCCAGGTCGAGAACGGCACCGGGCGCTTCGCGTGCTTCACGTGCGTGAAGCGTTCGTCCTCGGCCGCCGCGATCACGACGCCGTCGCGCACGATGCACGCGGCGCTGTCGTGAAAAGCGGCGTTGATGCCGAGCGTATGGATCGGGTCAGGCATGCGTCAGTTCCTCGTGATGACGTGCGCGAACGGAAGCACGTTCGATGCGTGCGCCGCGACCGGCTCGCTGCCGGGCGCAGCGGCCCGCGCGGCCAAGCGTTGCGCATGGCGCGCGCGACCGTGCAGCAGCGCGTGCACGGCGGCGACCACGTCGTCGACGCTCACGCCGCGCAGGCACGGATGCCCGGGCTGGTTGCACACGCTGCGGTAGCAGTTGCGGCACGGCACGTCGACGTTCAGCACACGGTGCGGCACACGCCACGGCGTGTGCTGCGGATTGGTCAGTGCGTACAGGTCGACCACCGGCGTGCCGAGCGCGGCCGCGAGATGCACGGGGCCGCTGTTGTTCGACAGCAGCAGGTCGGCCGTCTCGATCAGCGCGCCGAGTTCGCCGAGCGGCAGCACGCCGGCGAGCGGCACGGCGCGCGGCCCG
Organism: Burkholderia sp. MSMB1078WGS; assembly: GCF_001528895.1. Classification (NCBI taxonomy): domain Bacteria; kingdom Pseudomonadati; phylum Pseudomonadota; class Betaproteobacteria; order Burkholderiales; family Burkholderiaceae; genus Burkholderia; species Burkholderia sp. MSMB1078WGS. The sequence continues at coordinate 75,965 of NZ_LPDI01000015.1, forward strand.
GCGCGTTCGCACACCGCGTCGATCAGCTCGCGTTCGCCCGCGCTGCCCGTCACCGCGATGCCGTCGAACAGCGGCGCGACCGCGGCGGCGGCTTCGCCGAAACGCTCGGCCGGCCAGCGCCGCGACGCCGCGCTCGCGCCCGGATGGACGACCAGCCAGCGCGCGCGCCGCGCATCCGGCCCGCGTGCGCCGCCGACGCGTTGCAACGCGGCCTGCAAGCGCGCGTGCACCGCGCGCCGCGCCGCGTCGCCCGGGTCGAACGCCATCCGCCAGTCCGACGTCGTCGCGCCGACGGTGCGCACCAGCGCGAGCTGACGCGCGACCTCGTGGCGCACGTGCGATTCCGGCTCGGTCTCCGGCACGCGGTCGGTCAGCAGTTCGTACGGGTTCTCGCGGCAATGCGCGAGCCGCAGCGGAATGCCGGCGAGCCAGCACATCATCGCGGCGGGCAACGGATTCTGGCTGTAGACGGTGAAGATCACGGCCGCGTCGAAGCGGCCCGCCAGCAGCCGGTCGATCATGTCGAGATCGGCCACCGGATCGCCGCGCACGTCGGGATGCTTGACCCACGGCGCATCGTAGCGCCACACGTCGTCGACCATCGGCAGATGCCTGGCGAGCGCGGCGCCCGTGCGCGACGTCAGCAGCGTCAGCCGGCGGTCGGCGCCGCTTTCCTTCAGCGCGCGCAGGGCGGGCGTCGTCATCAGCACGTCGCCCATGCTGTCGAGCCGCACGCACAGGATGCGGCGGGCGCGGCTCCAGGCCATGTTCATCGCCGCACTCCCGAGCCGTGCCGGCGCACGGCTTCGCGCACGACGATGTCGGCGGCCAGGTCGACGCGGTCGACGACGTGGAGCGGCGTGCGCGCGGCGTTGACGCGCCACTCCGTCTCGTGACCGCAGTCGACCAGGATCGTGCCGCAGCGTGCGGCGCGGCCGGCCTCGACGTCGTCGAGGATGTCGCCGATCATCCAGCTCCATTCGGGCACGGCGCCGAGCGCCGCCAGCGCGCGCCGCAGCATGCCGGGGCGCGGCTTGCGGCAGATGCAGTCGCAGGTGTAGCGCGGCACGCTGCCCCGCGGGTGATGGGGGCAGTAAAAAAAATCCGCCAGCGTCGCACCATTCGCTTCGAACAGTTCGGCGAGACGCTGGCGGACCGCGCCAAGCTCGTTTTCGGTAAAGCGGCCGAGCGCGACGCCCGACTGGTTCGACACGACCGCCAGCGGCATGCCGGTCGCGCCGAGCGTGCGCAGCGCGCGCGCTGCGCCCGGCGCGAGGCGCATCCGGGCGGGATCGACGTTGTACGGCACGTCGTCGAGCAGCGTGCCGTCCTTGTCGAGCAGCACCGCGCCGGGCAGCCGCCGTTCGCGCTTCAGGGCCATGACGTCTCCTTCATCGGCAGCACCATCAGTTCCGGCACGACCGTGCCCGGCGGCTGGGTCAGCACGAAACGCACGGCGGCCGCGACGTGCTCCGGCGGCTGCAGCGTGTCCTCGTCGATGTCCGGAAAACGGTCGAGCAGGAACGGCGTGCGCATCCCGCCCGCGACGATCGCCGACACGCGCACCCCGCTCGGCCGCAGTTCGGCATGCAGCGCGTGCGACAGGCCGAGCAACCCCCACTTCGTCGCGTGATACGCGGATGCGTTCGGCCACGCCCGCTTCGACGCGGTCGACGCGATGTTGACGATATGCCCGTCGCCGCGCGCCTTCATCATCGGCACGGCCGCGTGACACATCAGGTACGGGCCGAACAGGTTCGTCATCAGCACCTGCTGCCACGCGTCGACGCTCACGTCGTCGATCGGCGCGGTCACGTCGATCGCCGCGTTGTTGACGATCACGTCGAGCTCGCCGAGCGACTCGCGCGCATCGTGCACGACCTGCAGCACCGACGCTTCGTCGCGCACGTCGAGCGGCCGGCCCACCGCCTGCCCGCCGTGCCGTTCGAGCCGCTGCGCGACGGCCGCCGCGCGATCGCCGTCGAGATCGGCGACCACCACGTGCGCGCCATGGCGCGCAAGCTCTTCGCAAATGGCTTCACCGAGACCGCGGCCGCCCCCGGTCACGAGGGCGGTCCGGCCGGCGAGCGGCGGTCTGGCTGGATCGTGAGTCGCGTTCACCTGCACCTCCTGTCGATGTCGGAAAAGCAATCCGGCTGACGGCGACGCTTGTCGCGACAACCGTCCGTGGAGGAGATACAGCGAAAACCGTGCCGGCTCGCGCGCGCCCGCGCCGCATCGGGCCGTGCCGCACGCTCGCTGGCTTTTTTATAACCGGCTGTAAAAACGGGTCCCGGGCGGCCGCGCCTGGGCGGCCCCCTCAGATCGCGAGCCCGTCGGGCGTCGCCTGCGCACGGTGCTTCGCGAGCGCGCGCAGGCAGTGCGCGATGCAACCTGCGAACGCCTCGTCGAACCACGGCTGCGCGCCCGACACGCCGACCACGATGCCGCCGAGCGCGACGCCGCCCCACAGGTTCGTGTCGCCCGCGCGCAGCCGGTACGGCTCGAGCGCCTGCACGACATGGCCGTCGCGGCCCGTTTCCCACGACAGCCGCGCCTTGGCGCGCGCATACGCGCGATAGTCGGCGTCCCAGTCCTTCGGGTCGGGCAGCGAAAACTCGTACAGGATCGCGTCCTCGAACGCCGCGTCGTGCGGCCCGAGCGCCGGGTCCATGATCACGATGTGCAGGCAGCCGCTGTCGCCGACGAAGTCGCTCTGCAGCGCGGCGGCCAGGCTCGGCAACAGCAGCTCGACGGCCGCCACCGCCGCCTGGCGGTCGGCGAACGCACTACCGCCGCGACGCGCGTTCGGGGCTTCGGGTGTCGTCGAATTCAGAAGGTTCGGCATGGATTTCTCCGGAGGAAAACGCGAGCGCACGCAACGCCGCGATCAGGTCGGCCGCTACCGCGGGCTTGGTCAGGTACGCATGGAAACCGGCTTCGACCGCGCGCGTGCGATCGCGATCGCGCGCATGGCCGGACAATGCCAGCGCCTCGAGCGGCGCGCGGCCGTCGCGATCGCGCGCGGCATCGAGCTGACGCACGCGCGACATCACCGTGTAGCCGTCCTCCTCGTCGTCGCCGAGATCGATGTCGCAAACGAGCAGCGCCGGCCAGTCGGCCCGGCGCGCGCGCCACAGGTCGTCCAGCAATGCCTGGCCCGACGCATACGCGCGCACGTCGGCGCCGGCCACCTCCAGCAGCGCGGTGAGCGCGTCGCGCGCCTCGTCGTGGTCGTCCACGCACGCGATGCGCAGGCCGTCGAGCGGCTTGGCCGTCGCGCCGGCGCCCGCGTTCGGCACGGCGCCGTCCGGCTGCATCGACGCCGGCGCCACCGCGCACATCGGCAGCGACAGGTGCAGTGTCACGCCGATATCGTCGCGTTCGCGCACGACGTAGCCGCCGGCCTCCTCGATCGCGTCCTGCAATCGTTCGAGATCGATCAGCGACAGTTCGGTGGCGTCGACGCCCGCGCACGCGATCGTGATCCGCGCTTCCGGATCGTGGCGCGCCGTGCGCACCTCGAGCTGCCCGCCGCTGCTCGCGTCGATCGCGCCGCGGCACAGTTCCCACACGAAGCGCCGCAGCGCGGCCGGATCGGCCTTGACGACGAGATCCTCGTCGGACACGTGGCGGAACACCGGCACGCCGCGCTGCGCGGCCGCCTCCGCCAGCGAATCGAGCACCTGCGACACCATCGGGTTGATCCGCACCGGCTGCCGCGCGAACTTCGCCTCCGTGCGTTCCAGTTCGCGCTGCTTCGCCTGCAGCGACCACATCTGCGCATACACGCCGCCGCTTTCGAGCAGCTCGTCGTGGGTGCCGTGCTCGACGAGCCGGCCGTGCTCCATCACGAGGATGCGATCGGCATCGACGATCGTCGACAGCCGGTGCGCGATGATGAGGCTCGTGCGATGCTGCGCGACGCGCATCAACTCCTGCTGGATCGCCCGCTCCGAGCGCGTGTCGAGCGCCGACGTCGCCTCGTCGAACACGACGATCGGCGGCGCCTTCAGCAACGCGCGCGCGATCGCGACACGTTGCCGCTCGCCGCCCGACAGCCGCACGCCCCGCTCGCCGACGCGCGTGTCGTACGCGTCGGGCAGCCGCTCGATGAACGCGTCGAGCTGCGCGCCGCGCGCGGCCGCGATCACTTCGCCGCGGGTCGCATCGCGCTTGCCGTATGCGATGTTGTACGCGAGCGTGTCGTTGAACAGGATGGTGTCCTGCGGGACGATGCCGAGCGCGTCGCGCAGGCTGCGCTCGGTGACGAGCCGCAAGTCCTGGCCGTCGATCCGGATCGTGCCCGCGTCGGGCTGATACAGCCGGAACAGCAGTCGCGCGAGCGTCGACTTGCCCGAGCCGCTGCCGCCGACCACGGCGATCGTCTGCCCGGCCTCGATGCGGAACGACACGTCGAACAGAATCTGCCGGCTCGGCTCGTAGCCGAAGTCGACATGCTCGAACTCGATCGCGCCGCCGCGCACGACGAGCGGCTGCGCACCGGGCGCATCGCCGTCCTCGCCGGGCTTGCCGCGCGCATCGAGCAGCCCGAACAGCCGCTCGATGTTCGTCATCGCATCGTTCGCCTCGCGAAACACGAAGCCGAGCGCGTTCAGCGGCAGGCTGATCTGGATGATGTATGCGTTGATCAGCACGAGATCGCCGATCGTCATCGCGCCGCGCGCGACCTGCTGCCCGGCGAGCAGCATCACGGCCGCGATCCCCGCGCCGATGCAGGCGCTCTGCCCGATATGCAGCGTCGACAGCGCGTACTGATTGTCGACGCCGGCTTCGCGCCACGCGTCGAGCACGCGATCGAGCCGGTCGCGCTCGACGTCCTCGCGGGCGAAGTACTTGACCGTATCGACGTTCAGCAGGCTGTCGACCACCCGCGAATTCGACTCGGCCTCGAGCGCGTTCACTCGCCGCTGGAAACGCATGCGGCGGCGCGTGAACACCACCGTATACACCGCGTAGACGGCGAACGTGACGAGAATGATCGCGGTAAAGCCGCCGCCGTACTTGCCGATCACGATCACGAGCACCGAGCCGATCTCGATGGCCGTCGGCACGATCGTGAACACGGCGACGCCGAGCAGATAACCGATGCCGGCGGTGCCTTTCTCGAGGTCGCGCACGACGGCGCCGGTCTCGCGCTGCGCATGAAAACGCGCGCCCAGCCGGTGCAGGTGACCGAACGTGCGCACGGTAAACGACGCGACCGTATGCTGCGTGACCTGCACGAAGGTCATGTCGCGTACTTCGTTCAGCGCGTTCGACGCGAAGCGCACGACCGCGTACGCGAACAGCAGCAGCACCGGCCACGCCAGCGGCTGGCCGGCCACGCGGCCGAAACCGTCGACGATGTCCTTGAGCAGCAGCGGCACCGAGACGGCCGCCGCTTTCGCGAGCACCAGCAGCGCGATCGCGGCGAGCACGCGCGCGCGGTAATGCCAGATCGCGCGCCAGAGTTCGGCCGCGATCCGCAGCCGCAAGCCGCGCGCGTCGCGGCGCTCGCGGGCTGCAGGGGCATCACGGTGCCTGATTGGCGTGTCGTCGATTCCGGTCGTCATGCACGCGTTGCCCGCGGTCGGGGTCTGGCCGTTTCACGCACGGGCGTCAATGGCGCGATTCGCGCTCGCGGCCGGGCACGACGGTGCCGGGCTCGGGGTCGCGCGCGGCAGGCTGGGTCGGCGTGACGGTCCGCTGATCGGGATGCAGCACCATGCCCGTATCGTGTTCGCCGTCGCGGCGCACGCGCACGCGATTCTCGACGTCGCGCACGCCCATGCAGCCATCGGCCAGATCCTCGATGTCGTGCCTCATCCAGCGTGCCGGCACCGTGCCGTCCAGTTCGACGCGCCCCTCCTTCACCTGCACGGTGACGTCGCTCACGTCGATCTCGAGCGCATGCGCGAGCCGCTCGCACACGTCCTCGCGAATGCGCTCGTCCGAGCGCGTATAGCCTTTCGGCCCGCGGCGATGGCGCAGCGCGTCGCGTTCGGCTTCGCTGCCGAACCGCGACAGGTCGGGGGCGCGACCGCCGTAGCGCGGGTCGCCACGGGGATCGCTGCGGGGATTACCGACGTCGCGCTCGCCGCCGTACCAGCCCATCCGGTGCTGGCCGCGGAATTCCGGGCGCTCGCCGCCGTACCGGCCTTCGCGGCCCTCCGCGCGGCGGGCCGGCCCGCCGTAGCCGCGCTCGGGGTCCCGCGCCGGCTGGCGCGCGCCGCCCGGCCAGTCCGGGTCGGTGCCGCCGCGCCGCTGGTCGGCCGGGCGCGCGGCGCGCTCGGTCCATTCGCTGCCCCAGTCTTCCGGGCCCACGTCCTCGCTCGCGAAGCGGCGGTAAGCCGATTCATCGTCTTCTTCCGGCCACAGTGCCGGGTCGTCCGGGATGCCGCGCTCGCCGGCGCCCCGGTACGCGCGTTCGTTGCGCTCCTGCCAGTCGGGCGGGCCGCCACGCTCGCCGTGCCGTCCGGGATATCGTCGTTGCATCGTGTCTCTCCTTGATCGCGCCTGCGCCGCGCGGCCCCATGCCGGATCGCGACGCGCGTCGGTCGGGTCAATGCAAATCGCGTGCCGGCGCCGTTGCCGGGCCGCGACGGTTGTGCGCCGCAGCGCCGGCAAGCCGCCAGGCGCCCCAATCTGCAACGCGATTGCAGTTTTTGCGTGTCGGGCGTCACGGCGCGCCGCCGGCCTCGCCCCCGTCGCCCGGTTCGTCCGTGCGACCGGGCTCGCTCAGCCGCTCGGTGCGGTCCGGCTCGATGTCGGCGCCTTCCTCGAGCGTCGAGTCGCCGTCCGCCGACGCGCGCTCGCCGGTACCCGCGCGGTCGGTATCGCTGTCGAGCGACGCGTCGCCGCGTTCGAGCGCGTGATCGTCGAGCGGCGAATCGACGTCGAACGGATGGCGCCGCGCGCCCGCCGTGTCGCTGCCGCTGTCGGAGGAATCGCTCGGGCCGAGCGCGCGCCCGTCGCGGCCGCGGCTGGCGTTGTCGTCGTCCGGGCCGGCCGGTTCGTTGTCGGGATTCAGCGTGCTGTTCATGTCGATCTCCTTGCCTGGCTTGCCTGCCGTGCCGCGGCCGGACGGCTGCGGCACGGCAGGGGGACCGAACGGTCGTGCAATCGGCATGCCGCGCCGGCCGCCGTCGGGCGCTCCGGCGCGAATCCGGCTCGCGGTGCGGTGGACGGCACGGCCGATGCGCACCCATTGATCGCCTGAATCGAGTTCCTTTATTCTTTCGGACGTGCCAATCCGGTTCGCGTAGCCGCCCCCGGCGTATCCGGCGGCGGGCGGACGGTATTCGGCCGCCCGCATTTTGGACCTGCCGCCCTGATGACGAACGACGACGCCGATCTTCACCCGCCTCTGCCGCCTGGCTCGCACGACGCGCGGGACCTGCTGCATCGCTTCGCCGAATTCCGGTTCCAGACCGTGGTGGAGTCGATCACCGACTACGCGGTGTTCATGCTCGACCCGCACGGCAACGTCGCGACCTGGAACGCCGGCGCGCAGCGCATCAAGGGCTACCGCGCCGCCGAGATCCTCGGCCGCCACTTCTCGCTGTTCTATCCGTCCGACGCGATCGCGGCCGGCCGGCCGGCGCACGGGCTCGCGCTGGCCGCCGCGCACGGCCACTTCGCGGACGAAGGGTGGCGCGTGCGCAAGGACGGCACGCAGTTCTGGGCGAGCGTGACGATCACGCCGGTGCACGACGCGACGCACCAGCTGTGCGGCTTCATCAAGATCACGCGCGACATGACCGAGCGCAAGCGGCTCGAGGCGCTCGAAGCGTCGACACACCGGCTCAGCGTATTCATCGCGATGCTCGCGCACGAGCTGCGCAATCATCTCGCGCCGCTGCGCAATTCGGTCGGCGTGCTGCAGAGCCTGCCCGATCCGGCACCCGCGCTCGCGCAGTGCCGCGACGCCGTGCACCGTCAGGTCGGGCAACTGACACGGCTCGTCGACGATCTGCTCGACGTCGGGCGCATCACGGCCGGCAAGGTCGAGCTCGACGATCGCCCCGTCACCGTGCGCGACATCGTGTGCCGCGGCGTCGAGAGCATCCAGCCGAAACTGGCCGCGCGCGGGCAGTGGATCCGTGTCGACCTGCCCGACGATTCCGTGGTGCTGCACGGCGACGACGCACGGCTCGTCCAGGTGCTGCACAACCTGCTCGACAACGCATCGAAATTCTCGCCGCACGGCGGCCGGATCGACGTCGGCGCGCGTATCGACGGATCGTCGGTGGCGATCGACGTCGTCGATCACGGCGTGGGCATCGCGCCCGGCGCGCTCGAAACGATCTTCGACCTGTTCCAGCAGGAAGGTGCGTCGGGCCACTCCCCGTCCGGCGGGTTCGGGCTCGGTCTCGCGATCTGCCGGTCCTTCGTCGAACTGCACGGCGGGCGGATCGTCGCGAAAAGCGACGGGCCCGGCCACGGCGCGACGTTCACGGTCTGGCTGCCGATCGTGCAAACGACGCGCAACGAGCACGCCGAGCCGCACGCGCCTGCCGCGCCCCTGCAGCCTGCCGCCGTGCCGCTGCGCATCGTCATCGTCGACGACAACCGCGACTCGGCCGACACGCTCGCGGTGCTGCTGCAACTGAAAGGCCATGCACCGCGCGTCGCGTACAACGCGGCCGACGCGCTGGCGCTCGCGCGCGACTATGCGCCGCAGTTGATGCTGCTCGACCTGACGATGCCGGACGTCGACGGCTTCGCGCTGCTGGAGGAACTGCGCACGATCGACGCGCTGCGCGACACGACCTGTGTCGCGCTGTCCGGCCATGCACGCGCGTCGGATCTCGCGCGCACGGAACTCGCGGGTTTCGACGATCATCTCGTGAAGCCCGTCGAGATGGCCGTGCTCGATGCGTTGCTCCAGCGCGTCGCGCGCGAAGTTCAGGACACGCCGTAAGCGCCCGTGCTCAGGCCATCGCGCGGCACATCGCCGCGCAGGCCTCGCACGCCAGCGCACAACGGCGGCAATGTTCGTGCGCATGCCGCGAACACTCGGCCGCACACAGGTCGCACGCGTGCGCGCACAGCCCGCAAATGCGCGGGGCGAACGCGCTGCGGCGCGCCATCGCGCCCGACGCGAAGCGGCACAGCTGCGCGCATTCGATGTCGAGCGCGATGCAGCCGGCCAGCGCATGCACGTCGCGCTCCGCGAGGCAGGCGGCCGCACAGGTGTCGCACGCGTGCGCGCAGGCGTCGCACGCGGCCATGCAGTTGTCGTATCGATCCGTCATTGCAGTGCTCCCGGTTGAGGTTCGTGTCGTCACGGCGTCAGCTTCACCTTCATCCAGCCCGGCTCGCGCACGTCGAACGCGCGGTACGCGTCGATCGCGTTCGTCAGCGGCTCGCAGCGCGTGAGCACCGACAGCGGATCGAACGCACCGCTGCGCACGAGCTCGACGAGCGGCGGCGTCACCGTCCGGTGATTGCAGTTGCCCATCTTGATCGTCAGGTTGCGGTTCATCGCCTCGCCGACCGGAAACACGCGGGCCGCCGGCGGATACACGCCGATCACCGCGACCGTGCCGGCCTTCGCGACCGCGCGCACCGCCCATTGCAGCACCTGCGACGGCCCGTCGCCCGGCACCCAGTTGCGACCGTCCGGCTTGCGGTGCGGCGCGATCGCGTCGACTTCCTCATCGAACGCGCGCGCAGCCTCGCGATCGGCCGCCGCCGGCCCGTGCGTCGCGCGCATCGCGTCGACGCCCACCGCGTCGATCACGCGATCGACGCCGATCCCGCCCGTCAGCCGCAGCACCGTATCGACCGGATCGTCCTCGGAAAAATCGACGATCTCGGCGCCCTGCGCGCACGCCATCTCGAGCCGCGACGCGATGCGGTCGATCGCGATCACGCGCCCGGCGCCCATCAGCTTCGCGCTCGCGATCGCGAACTGGCCGACCGGCCCCGCGCCGAACACGGCCACCGTATCGCCGGGTTTCACTTCCGCGAGCTGCGCGCCGAAATAGCCGGTCGGGAAAATGTCCGACATCAGGATCGCGCGATCGTCGTCGATCGCATCGGGCAGCCGGATCAGGCTCGCGTGCGCAAGCGGCGTGCGCGCGTATTCGGCCTGCAGCCCGTCGAACGGGCCCGTATCGGCCGGGCCGCCGAAGAACGCGGTGCCTGCCCGCGGCCCGCCCGGGTTCGCGGCGTCGCATTGCGCGGTGTAGCCCGCGCGGCAGTATGCGCAACTGCCGCACGCGATCGTCGACGGAATCAGCACGCGATCGCCGCGCCGCAGGTTGCGCACGTCGCGCCCGACCGCCTCGACGATGCCGACGCCTTCGTGGCCGAGAATCGTGCCCGGCTTCATGCCGCCGAGCGTGCCGCGCACCATGTGCAGATCGGTGCCGCAGATCGCGCTGGCTGTCAGGCGCACGACCGCGTCGGTCGCCTCGGAGACTTCCGGATCGGGCACCGTGTCGATGCGAATGTCGCCGATGCCGTGAAATACGACTGCTTTCATGTCTGGCCCTCCTTGTCGAAAGCGGAAACGGTGAATGTGACCGTCGAGCCGATCGAGCAAGGCATGCTCCTGTGCTGCGCACGTGCGGCGCGATGCACGGACAGGAAGCGCTTCGTTTTCGAGGAGGGGTTGTGCCGACGCGTTGGCCCGTCGCCGGGCCGCTGCCGTCATGCGCGTTCGAGATCGCTTCGACGAGCGTCGGTGCGGCGCCGATCGGCGGTGTCGTGTCGGTCGCGTCGCCGCCCAGCGGCGCGCGGCGCGTCGATATCGGAACAGGACAACACGTCGCGCGTTGCTGATACGATCGACGCACCGCATTCGCGCACGACGGAGGGCCCCGACCGATGCAAGCCACCGACATTTTCATGGATCACGAAATTCGCGTCGACGCGACGCGCAACGCGAACGGCGCGTGGGTCGCGCAGGTGCGGATCTTCCGCGACGGCGCGCCGGTCGATCTGCCCGCGCCCGAACTCGTCACGCCCGAATGGCTCACGTGCGACGAAGCGCTGCGCGGCGGCATCGACCAGGGGCGCGTGATGATCAGGACGCGCGACCGGTAACGACGCCCGGAACATCCGCGCGTCGCGATGCGCGGCGCGAACGCGGTTCTGAAACGTGCACGGACGTCGGGGCCCCTCTCGCCTCCATCGGCGGTTCGGCCGTCACGCGGCGGACATCTGCCGCTCGAGGGCGGCTTCGGCCTTCAGGCTGTCGAGATCGCGCCCGATCGTCACGACCGCGAGCCGCGTGTTGCCGCGCCAGTACCCGATCGTGCAATCGTGCGCGCCGAGGTTGCCGTCGATCTCGACGCGATCCCATTGCTCCGCATGGCCGACATAGCGGATCGTCAGGTCGTACTGCTGACTCCAGAAAAACGGCGCGGCGTCGAACGGCCGCCGCTGGCCGAGCATGTTGCGCGCCGCGACGCTGCCCTGCCGCTCGGCGACGACCCAGTGCTCGACGCGAATCCGCTCGCCCGTGAGCGGATCGGGCCAGCGCGCGATGTCGCCGGCCGCGTAGATGTCGGGCGCGCTCGTCCGAAGGAAGCGGTCGACCGTCACGCCGCGTTCGACGGCGAGCCCCGCGTCCTGCGCGAGCCCGACGTTCGGCTGCACGCCGATGCCGACCACCACGACGTCGGCCGGCAGCACGTCGCCGCTCGACAGCGTCACGCTGTCCGGCCCGATCCGCGCGGGCGTCGCGCCGAGATGGAACACCACGCCGTGCGCTTCGTGCAGCGCCTTGATCGTGTCGCCGAGCGCATCGCCGAGCACGCGGCCCATCGGATGCGCATCGGGCGCGACGACGTGCACGTCGAGCCCGCGCGTGCGCAACGCGGCGGCCGCTTCGAGCCCGATGAAGCTCGCGCCGACCACCACGCAACGGCGTGCCGTTTTCAGCTTGCCGATCAGCGCATCGCAATCGGCACGCGAGCGCAGCAGGCAGACGTGCGGCAGATCGGCGCCCGGCACGTTCAGCCGGTTCGGCTCGGCGCCGGTGGCGAGCAGCAGCGCACCGTATTCGACACGGCTGCCGTCGGCCAGCTCGACCGCCCGCTGCGCGGGATCGATGCGCACGACCCGCGTGTTGCAGCGCACGTCGATCCGCTGCTCGGCATAGAACGACGGCGCACGCAGCGGCAGCCAGTCGGCCTGAGCCGTGCCCGCGAGGTAATCCTTCGACAGGTTCGGCCGGTCGTACGGCGGATCGGCATCGGCGCTCAGCAGCGTGATCGAATGCGGATAGCCCTCCTGCCGCAGCGTCACGGCGGCCGCGATCGCAGCGGCGCCGCCGCCGACGATCACGACCGACGCTGGCAGCCCGGCTGTCTTCGGCGCAGACGGCACGGCGGCGGGCCTTGCATCGAATACGACGGCGCGGCCATCGCGCCGCTCGACGCGCCAGCACGTCAGCCCGTCGAGCGCCGGCGCGCGCTCCATCTCGCCGGTACGCAGGCAGAACGCCGCGTGATGCCACGGACAGCGAATCGTGTCGCCGATCAGCAGGCCCTGGGCCAGCGGGCCGCCGTAGTGCGGGCATTGCGCGCCCACCGCGAACAGTTCGTCAGCGCGGCGCACGAGCAGCACCGCCGCGTCGCCGACATGGCCCTCGATCATCGCGCCGTCGGCGAGATCGTCGAGGGCGATCCCTTGCGTGAGATCGGGTGAGGACGCAGCATCGCTTCCAGTCATGACGTGGCTCCCGGAAAGTCAGGTAACGATCCCATTATCGACGTCCGTCCTGAAAAGAACAGGTACAGACGCCCCGCAGCGCACGCAAACGCCGACTGCAGCGTGTACGCGATCCATGACCGGCGTAGCCCATGATCGACGTTGCGGCGCAACACGGCGGCCGCTCCGCGAGGGGCCGCCGCGCGACGCGCGCAAGCCGCGTGCCGCCTTCCTCCGTCAAAGGGGCGCGTTGTCCGCGCTGGCGCGATGCGGGCGGCACGCTGGAGATCCTGCAATGCCGGTTCGACGGCAAGCCGATCCGCAACGAATGCCTGATCGTCGACGACGGCACGCTTGCATGCACTGGCGCGCAGTCGTACCGGCTGACATGACGACGCGCCGCGCGATGGTGCGCTCAGCCGACGCAGACTGCGGCGAGCTTGCCAACGACGATGACCGCACGCTCGATATCCGGCGACCACGGGCTGCTGTAGTTCAGGCGGATGAAGTTCCGGTAGTTGTCGGTGATCGAGAACATGTAGCCCGGCCCGATCGTGATCCCCTGCTCCAGCGCGAGCTGATACAACCGCATCGCGTCGACCTGCGCGGGCAACTCGACCCACAGCACGTAACCGCCCGCCGGGCTCGACATGCGCGTGCCCTCCGGAAAGAACCGCGACACCATCGCGCGCATCAGGTTCGCTTGCTGCGCATACGCCTTGCGCAAGCGCCGCAGGTGATGCTCGTAGCCGTCGCGCTCGAGAAACTCCGCGATCGCGAGCTGCGGCAACGACGGCGTCGCGAGCGTATTCAGGAACTTCAGCTTCTCGACCTGTTCGCGATAGCGGCCCGGCAGCGCCCAGCCGATCCGGTACGCGGCCGTCAGGCTCTTCGAGAACGACGAACAATGCAGCACGATCCCGCTACGGTCGTACGACTTCAGCGAGCTCGGATGCGTGTCGCCGAAATACAGTTCGTTGTACACGCCGTTCTCGATGACCGGCATCCCGGCTTTCGTTGCAAACTCAACCAGTTCGCGCTTGCGCTCGTCCGGCATCTGGAAGCCCAGCGGGTTCTGGAAGTTCGGCATCACCATGCACGCGGCGATCGGCTGCGACTTCGCGATCGCGGCCAGCGCCGCGATGTCGATTCCGTATTCCGGATGCGTGGCGACCTCGATCGCCTTCATCCCCATCCGCTCGATCGCATGCAGCATCGCGTAGAACGTCGGCGATTCCACGGCGATCGTGTCGCCCGGCTTCGCCACCGCCTGCAGGCACAGGTTGATCGCCTCCGTCGCGCCAACCGTCACGATGATCTCGTTCGGATCCACCGACATCCCGTTTTCCAGGTAGCGGCGCGCGATCTGCCGGATCAGCCC
>NZ_LPDI01000016.1:0-49319 GCF_001528895.1 Burkholderia sp. MSMB1078WGS
TACATGGCGACGATCTTGTCGTCGAAGCCCGTGAAGCGCCGTTCGTGCTTGGGAATCAGGATGGGTTCGAAGCTGCCATCGCGGTCGCGCGGCACCTCGATACGGATCGGACCGTCTTCGGTCAGAACCGTCTTGGCCCCTTTGCCGTTGCGCTGATTCGTGGCGTTGGCCGGCTTGGCAGCACCGGGAGGGTAGCCGAGATGATGATTCATCTCGCCGCCCAGTGCCCGTTCGATCAGCGCCTTCTTGAGCGCTAGCGTCGCGGCATTGATGGCTTCGGCCGTCATCGGGCCGTTGCCGAACTGTTCGAGCAGCTCGGCCGGAATCGCCGGCAGTGCCACCGGCTGGGCTTTCGGTTTGCGAGGCATAAACTCTCCTTGGGAGCATGTTATGCCTTAAACACAAAATTCCTGACAGGCCCCTTGGATGGTCGACTGACTTCTGCATCAAAAGGGCATTTCGGACGAATCTAGCCTTAGCGCGAGCAATATGCAGCCGGAAAGAAGAGAGCCCAATCCCGTCCTACCCGGAAATTCTCATAGATCCGGGAAGATAATTAGCCTTGTTGCGAACCTCGCCTTCGTCACGAATCTTGACATGCAAGGCGTCAAAAAAAATCACAATTATTGTCTGCACTACACTGCACCGAGTCCCTGTCGACGGTCAGTATCCACCATGCCCGCCACCGCCTTGCAATTCGCGCTGCTCGCCAAGCATCAGGAAATCGCGTCCCTGCGCCATCTGGCCGAGCAAATCGAATTGGTCGACCTGCTCGGCCGCCTGATCCATGCGCTGCAGCGCGAGCGCGGCGCCACCAGCATCTATTTGGCGTCGAGCGGCAAGCGCTTTGTCGCCGAACGCGCGGCTTCGCGCGGCGAATCGGCGCCGCTCGTCGTGCAGTTGCGCGCGCGCCTGGATCTGGAGCTGACGCCCGCGCGTGGCTCGACGTCGCGCCTGCTGTCGCTGATCGCCTGGGTGCTGCTCGACCTGGAATCGCTGGATGTGCTGCGCGAACAGGTCGACCATCTTGCGCTGTCGGCGCCGGATTCCGTCCAGGCGTTCAGTACCGTGATCGGCGGCCTGGTGGAGCTGATTTTCCAGTTTGCCGACAGCGCGGCGGATCCGTCGGTGTCGCGCTTGCTGATTGCCCTCGTCCATGTCGTCGAGGGCAAGGAGGAGGCGGGACAGGAGCGCGCTGTCGGCGCGCACATGTTCGCGGCGGGCACGTTTTCGGCGGACCAGCAGCAGCGCCTGCTGTATCTGATCGCCGCTCAGGAGCGCAGTCTCGAAGTCTTCGCGAGCTTCGCAAGCGCGGCGCAAAACGCATGGTGGGAAAACCGCATGACGGAGCCGCACATGGCGGCGCTTGAGAAGCTGCGCCGCGTACTGTGCACGGCGCACGCCGGCGATGCACTCGATACCGCCCTGAGTGAAGCATGGTTCGACGCCGCGAGCGCCCGCATCGACGATCTCTGGCACCTTCAGATTGCGCTGACGCTGCAGGTGCAGGAAACGTGCAACGCGCGAATCGACGACGCGCACCGAACGCTGCGCGACTCCGAGCACCTGATGGCGCATTTGCGAAACAATCCGCCCCCGCATATCCAGGCGCTCGCCCAGTTCTTCGCCGGCGATCCGTTGTCGGCGCGCGCGGCGGTTCACGAACTGCCGGGACGCCTCTCCGGCTCCGACCAGTGGACGCTCGCCAGCCTGAAATCCCTGCTGGAGTCGCAATCGGCGCGATTGGCCGGCGCGGAGGTCGAACTCGACGCGGCACGTCGTGCGCTCTACGAACGAAAGCTGGTGCAGCGCGCGAAAAATACGCTGATGACGCGCTTCAGCCTGCGGGAGGACGAAGCGTATCGGATGTTGCAGAAAGCATCGATGGACGGCAATCGGCCGCTTGCCGATATCGCGGAAGACGCGCTGACGTCGCCCGAGCGATTCGTCGACGAGCACGCGCAGCCTTCCGCGCGACGCCGTACGCATCGAAGCGCGCCGCGGACACAGCACGACGACGGCACGGCCTGACAGGAATGCACCGCGCTTCACGCACCGCGGCGGCGCCCGAAGCGCATGCACGAAGTGCAGTTTGCACCGCGCGAGTGCGATTCGCTGCGATCGGCTGCGGCATGCTCCCCCGGGCATTTCGCGTTCGGCCAGCCTGCATCGAGATATCTCCGTCACTGGTATGGAAATTGCGAACATCTCGGTCGTCGGGCTAATGGCGGCCTGACGATCACGCCATGTCTAACCGTGGCGGCCGATTACGTGGATAACAGCGTCCGCGCCAGGCACTCGCATGTCGAGCGAGTGCCTGGCGCGTTTTTTTTGCCAGTCCAACTTTACGAGCGCACACCATGGCCTACCTCACGCCCAACGAATTCGTCACCAGGATGGTCGACGCCGGTGAATCGAAACTGTCGATGTCGACCCGCGATACGCTGATTCGCGCGTATATGGCTGGCGCGATCCTCGCGCTCGCAGCCGCCTTCGCGGTCAGCATCACGATCAACACCGGCAACGCACTGGCCGGTTCGCTGCTGTTTCCGGTCGGATTCTGCATGCTGTACCTGCTCGGCTTCGATTTGCTCACGGGCGTCTTCACGCTCGCGCCGCTTGCGGTGATCGATCGCCGGCCCGGCGCGACCTGGGGAGGCGTGTTCCGCAACTGGACGCTGGTGTTCTTCGGTAATTTCGCGGGCGCGCTGACGGTCGCGCTGTTCATGGCGATCATCTTCACATTCGGCTTTTCGGAAGCGCCGAACGCAATCGGACAGAAGATCGGCGGCATCGGCGAAGCACGCACGCTTGGTTATGCGGCGCACGGCGCCGCCGGCATGCTCACGCTGTTCGTGCGCGGTGTGATGTGCAACTGGATGGTGTCGACCGGCGTGGTCGCCGCGATGATGTCGACGTCCGTACCCGGCAAGGTGATCGCGATGTGGATGCCGATCCTGGTGTTCTTCTACATGGGCTTCGAGCACTCGGTCGTGAACATGTTTTTGTTCCCGTCCGGCCTGATGCTCGGCGCCCACTTCACGATCGTCGACTATCTGCTGTGGAATGAGATTCCGACGGTACTCGGCAACTTGGTCGGCGGGCTGGTGTTCGTCGGCGCGGCGCTGTACAGCACGCACTACAAGACCGCACCGAAACGCGCGCCTGCTTCGCCGGTGGGTGTCGTCGCGCGTAAGGCCTGATCGCGCTGCGCAAGCCGTAACCGAACGCCGGCGAAGTCTGTGCCCAACGGTGTACCTTTCCGCCTCGGCAGCCGGGGCTTCAACGCCATTTGGAATCGATCGCACTTCGCGGAAACACCTCGCCAGCGTTCTGCGGCTGCTCGCTTGCGCGACTTGCTCTTCGGCACCCCGCATTAGCGGAATAAAAGGACACGAGAGCATTTTAACGAACGTCCATTAGCAGAAGTCGACGATTTCAACAGTTTCCGCACCGTCCGCCGCACCGCCGGCCACCACCCTGGAGTGACTTGTGAGCACGCCCGCCGACGACTTCACCGGCCGTCAGATCGTGCGGCGCGAATTGAGCGGGCCGTGACGAACCATTTGCGCGCGTACCCTGGCAATCGCCTCGGCACGCTCGCGCAAGTAGTGAATAAGCCAGGCTCAGTCAGTTGGATCGACGCTTGGTTTGAAGGCGGTGGGCGGGACGTCATCGCGACGATGCCGCGCCCCTGAGAACCACGCCTGAATGGATTAAGCTGCGATAGTGCCCACGTCCGACCGGTGAATTGCATCGCCGCCCAATTCAAACGATCGCACATCTCTATCCTCGACCCGGATAGATCCGAGCAAGTCCACCTTAGGTCAGTACTGCCACGCTTGCAAAAATCCGGCTGACCATAGATTTTTATTTGGCGCGGGCAGTAGGAACGACATCTGAGCCGAGTGCCGGCGGACTTAGCCGCTGATGGGCTGGGGTGCGCTTACCGTGCTCATTCGCCCGCAGCACCAGTTCGGGCGTGCCGCCACCGAATGCCAAAGGCGATGTAGGCCGGGCACCGATTTTGTCTGTGGAATTGAATTGCGAAACGTCTCGACACACTTGCCAAGCGAAGATAAGACCTATTGACAGCGCTGGCCTGGCAATGCGCTAGACGAATAGCACACCGCTCTACATTCGGAATCTGAAATGGCACTTGGTTGTCTCGCATAGCTGACAATAAAGTACCAAACTGCCGGTGACCCCTCGCGATGGTGAAAATGCGTCCGAGTCGAGTCGCCCTGTGGAGGACTACGCTCTTGCCAGCTGGCGATTACGCATGCCGGATTCGGTGGTCACTGCCCATGAAAACATGGCTCAGGTACATGGGGCAGAGTCGGCCAGTCTCTACTACTCGCGGCGCGGTTCATAGCGACGATCCGCTATTTTTAACTTGCTGAGCACAACGCCTCGATTCGACGGGAGAATCCGTCGACAAGACGGATTTGGGCTCTTGCCAGCTACTGCATAAATTCCCTCCTGTTCCCACCACGGTTCGCGTACAACTCAGGACCGAGGCGGTATGCGACTCATAACACGAACGAGCTCCTGAACGATGTGCCGTCGCGATCACGGCGGCTTCGGCGGTTGTGATGAAACCGTTTTCGGTGACATGTCGAAATGGTTGAGAGATTTCGGCGGAACAATAGAGAGCGATCGATCATGGCACACGACCTTATGGCACTGGCTCAGCAATGCGCACCTGCCGTCGCACCACCGACGCTAGCCGCTATTGTGCGCGTCGAATCTGGATTCAATCCGTACGCGATTGGCGTTGTCCATGGCCGTCTGGCGAGACAACCGCGGCGCCAGGATGAAGCAATTGCCACGCTCAACGCGCTTGAGGCAACCGGATGGAACTATAGTGCGGGCCTCACGCAAATCAATCGAGCGAACTGGTCTCGCTATGGGCTAACGGCATCAAACGTGTTCGATGTCTGCCAAAACTTGGCCGCTGGCGCGACGATTCTAAGCGAGTGCTTCGCACGTGCACGTGTTATCTACGCGGACCCTCAGCAGGCACTGCGCGCAGCGTTGTCATGCTATGAAAGCGGTGACTTTATCACCGGCTTCCGAACGGGATACGTCCAACGTGTGGTGACAACTGCGAACGCTATCCAAGCCATCGTGCCCGCTCCGACTTCAGAGGCAAAGCCGATTCCGGTAATCCCCGTGCGCCCCGTAGCTTCACAAAGGGAAATTAGACCGCGGTTTTCGCCGGCATCTTCTGCGCTCCAGAACCCGCGAGACAGGACCGTGCGCGGTCAGCGAGATGGCGAGTCAGCAACCGATGCTGTGATCTTCTGAACGAAAAAGGTGATAGAAGATGAGACAGGGTAATTTTAAAAACTTAGTGATCCTATCAAATAATAACATATTAAAGATCGCAGATATATTATGCAGAACAATTTCTCTTTTTCCTCTTCGAGTTTTAGTGGCCAGTGCGCTTGTCATGACGACTGTGCCAGCAAGCGCACAGCTTACTCAGGTTAGCACCTTGCTGATTACGATCCAGAATACGTTGCTCGGCGTCGGTGGGGTGGTGTGTTCGATTTCGATCATCTGGGCAGGTTTCAAGATGATGTTTCAACATGCCCGGTTTGGTGATATTGCACACGTCTTTATCGGCGGTCTATTCGTCGGCTGTGCGACGGTGATCGCCGGCATGCTGATTCCGACGAGCTGATGTGTGCACGGAGTGATCAATGGACGCACTCGCGGACCCCATCTTCAAAGGTTGCACCCGGCCTGCAATGCTATGGGGGGTACCGCTCGTGCCGCTTTTGATCGTCCTCGGCGGCGTGCTGATTCCTGCAGTGTGGGTATTGATCGCCAGTCCACCCGCGGGCGTTGGGCTCGTGCTGCTGATCATTCCAGTATTCGCGACGATGCGAATGATCTCGCGCCAGGACGATCAGCGGCTCGCCCAGCGTCTGTTGCGTATCAGGATGAAGTTGCGTCAGCGCAATTGTTCGTTCTGGGGCGCTCACGCATATGGGCCTATCCGATTCAAACGCAGAGGCTGATATGAATATGCGATCAACGCTGGCTGCAGTCGCGCAACGCGAAGTGGTACTTGCCGACTTTATTCCGTTTTCCTCGCACGTCACAGACCGGGTTATTCGTACGTGCGAGGGCGACTACGTGCAAATCTGGAAAATCCCCGGCATCGCGTTCGAAGCGGTCGATCCGGCAGAGATCCTTACACGCCACATTGGATTCAATCAGCTCGTACGTAACCTTCCTGGCGGCCACATCGCGCTTTGGACACATCGGCTACGGCGGCGCACCGCAGATCGCTTCGAGACATCGTACTCCAACCGGTTTTGTCAGGAGTTGGCTGAGCGCTACTACGCGAGCTTTTCCGGATACCGAATGATGGTCAACGAGCTGTATCTGAGCGTGGTTTACCGACCACATCGCACGACACTGGGGCGGGCATTTAGCCGTGCGGCCCGTCGTACGCTCGACGATATTCGTCGCGACCAGCAGGACGCGTTGCGAGCCATGGAAGATATCGCCTCGCAGATGGAATCGGGTTTAAAACCCTGGGCCCCTGTCGCATTGGGTGTGGTTGTGCGTCCCGATCCATTGACGGGGCGGCCACGCTGTTACTCGACCGCGCTCGAGATGCTGGGCTATCTCGTCAATGCAACGTGGGAAGTGGTGCCGGTGCCGGCCGGTCCAATCTACGAAGCGCTGCCGACCTCTCGGCTGCTGTTTCAGCGGGAGAAGCTTGAAATCCGTATGCCTGCGCAAACCCGATACGCGGCCGTGCTCGATTTGAAGGATTATCCGGAGCAGACCGAACCAGGAATGCTCAACGGATTGCTGTATGGAGAATTCGAATATATCGAAACGCAAAGCTTCACTGTTCTCGATCGTCCAAGTGCCAAGGAGACGCTCGAGCGTCAGCGCAATCAACTTGTCGCTGGCGACGACGTGGCCGTCTCCCAAATTGAAGCGATGGATCGTGCATTAAACGACCTTGTGAACGGTGACTTTGTGCTAGGCGAGTATCACTACACGTTGGCTGTAATGGGCGACTCGTTAAACGACGTGGTCCGCCATGTCGCGCAAGCACGGACGTCGCTGGCCGACGCCGGTTTCCAAAGCGCACTTGTCGACCTGGTGGCCGACGCCGCATGGTTCGCGCAGTGGCCGGGCAATTGGCGATATCGGCCGCGGGATGCGAAGCTCACTTCGCGCAATTTCTGTGCAATGGCCAGTCTGCATAATTTCGCAACCGGAAAGCGCAATGGCAATCCGTGGGGCGAGGCCATCACAATCGTGAAGACGCCCAGTGGCCAACCGCTCTATCTGAACTTTCACGCGACGCTTGAGAAGACCGACGCCATCGACGAGAAGGCTTTGGCCAATACGCAGATCATCGGTCGTGCCGGCGCAGGTAAAACGGTGCTCGAACTATTCTTGCTCGCCATGGCGACGAAGTATGGCGTAACCGCCGTGCTCTACGACAAGGATCGCGGTGCCGAGATCGGCATTCGTGCAATGGGCGGTAAATATACGGTCTTTCGTCGGGGAGAGCCGACCGGTGTGAATCCGTTCCAGCTTGAACCGGACGAGGCTACGCGCGATTTTTGGGAACGTCTCGTATGCAAGCTCGTCGATAGCGGCTCTGCGCTGTCAGCCAAGGAGGAGCTCGACATTTCCCGCGCCGTCCAGCAGGTCGCGCGCATGGAGCGCTCGTTGCGACGATTGTCGATGGTCCGACAACTCTTACCGAACGTTGGCGAAAACAGTCTGCATGCGCGACTTGCTAAATGGTGTGCCGGTGGACGTCTCGGCTGGTTGCTCGACAATCCAGTGGACCGGATTGATTTTCACAGCCATAGTCTCCTCGGATTTGACGATACGGAGCTTCTCGACGATCCCGAAGCGTCCACACCCCTCACGATGGTGTTGCTCCATCTGACCGAGCGCTTGATGGACGGACGGCGCTTTATCTACGTGATGACGGAGTTCTGGAAGCGGCTACGCGATCCGGTTTTTAGAGAATTTGCAAACGACAAGCAAAAGACGATTCGCAAACTAAATGGTCTGGGTATATTCGACACGCAGTCGCCCGCGGATGTACTCAATAGTCCTATTTGCCCGCGCACTTGTCGAGCAAACAGCCACATTCTTCTTTCTACCGAACCCTACAGCTGACTACGACGACTACGTGCATGGGTTTAAGCTTTCCGAAGCCGAATTCAACATCGTGCGGCGCATGGGCGAACACAGCCGGCTATTTCTGGTTAAGCAAGGCCATCGTTCGGCAGTCGGGCGGCTGGATTTAACCGGTTTGGGTGACGTGCTCGACGTACTGTCTGGTACGACGGATAACGTTGCATTGCTTGATGCGATTCGAGCCGATGTGGGTGAGTTACCGGAAGCATGGCTGCCGCACTTCCATGATGCAGTGGCCGCGCGCCGAGCGCGATCAAGTTCGCTTGGAACAGATCATGTGAACACCGTGGTAGGCCCTGAGCGAGGTACGCGATGAACGGGCTTTTCAGTGCGGTGGGCGGCACGCTCGAAAATGGTATGCAAACGTATGTGACAGACGCATCGTCGGCGCTTTCCTCCGCGCTTGTACCAGTGGCGACAACTGGGGTGACGATCTGGATTCTCGCGTTTGGCATGGCCGTGGTTCGCGGCGAGGCCCATGAACCGGTCCCTGCGTTCGCCTGGCGAGGCACGAAAGTCGCAATCACACTCGCATTTGCACTGGGCACAGGTCTTTATCAGTCGCATGTTGTCACCTCCGTGAGCGGGGCCACTACCGGCGTTGCTCAGGCAATTCAAACCGCGGCAGTCAACGCTGGTGCCGGCAACGCGGGGTGCGCGGCTCTCGTGCAAGCAAGCGCATCAGACACAAGTGCGGCCGGCATCTACCGCACGCTTGATTGCTATGACCGGCAGCTTAACCTCGTGGTTGACGCCTATTTCGATAAGGCAACCCACGAGGGGTTGAGTATGAGTGGCATTGTCGCAGGCATCGGTGACCTGGCCTGCGGTCTGGTAGCTGCGTTCGGCGGGGCGATTTTCCTGATGGTGTTGGCCGTCGAAGTTCTCATGGCGCGCATGCTGCTTGATCTCGTGCTTGCGCTCGGACCCGCATTTATCGCGTGCGCTGCATTTGGCCCGACCGCGCGCTTTTTTGAGGCTTGGACGGCCAAGGTGGTGAACTATGCGCTGCTTCAGATATTGGTCGCAGCGTTCCTGGGGCTCGCGCTTGCCGCATTCTCCGCCAATCTCGCGCCATTTCATGTGACGACGGTACCGCCCGAGACTTCTGCTGATGCGCTTGCGGCAGCCGCGCGCGAGGCACTGGAGGCGAGCGCGCCATGGGCGGCGGCATTTGGCATGTTCGTGACATCCGTACTACTGGCCATGATCGGCTGGCAACTGCCGGCCGTCGCCTCTGGGCTTGCCGGAGGCGCGACCCTTTCCGGTTTTGGCGCCTTCGTCGCGGGATACGCGTCCCGGCAGATGAGCGGCGCACTCGTGTCCGGACTGCGTGCCTTGCCCCGAAGTGCATCGTCGGGTGCCCGGACAAGTGAGGCCGGCGCGCTTGCTAGCACAACCGGGGCCGTGCGAGCTCCAGCGTATCAGCGCGCCGCACGTGCGCATCTCGATCAAACCGAGGATTGACGAGGGGTTCAAACCATGAAGCGTCACTCATTAACGGCCCACATCCTGATTGCTGCGACTGCGTTCGCCGGTGCGATTGCCATGCCCGCAAGCGCGGAGATTTATTCCGTCTATGACGAACGGAACGTGGCTCAGGCCATTGCGATGGTCGGACAGTTAAAGCAGCAAGTGCAGCAGGAAATCGCGCTGTATCGCTCGATGAGCGGTGCGCGCGGGTTCGGCGCGTTGCTTGACCGACCGGGACTAGCCAATGCGCTGCCTGCTGATTGGCAAGACATTTATGCAGCGATTCGACAGGGTGGGTATGCGGGCCTCACCGGTCCTGCAAAAGCGTTACGTGCGCAAAACAAGCTCTATGACTGCGAGGACCAGCGCGGCATCGATCAGCAGATTTGCCAACGCGCGCTGAACAAGCCATTTCAGGACAAGGCACTCGGTCTGCAAGCGTATCAGACCGAGCTGGCGGAGCTTGACCGGATCGAGCGCTTGATGCGGCAGATCGATGCCACCCAGGATGCGAAAGGCATCGCAGAGCTACAGGCGCGCATTCAATCTGAGAGCACCGCAGTCGGCAACGAAATGACGAAGCTACAGCTTTTCAAGGCGCTGTCGGATACCGAGGACCGCCTAATCGCGCAGCAGCAGTCCGAACTGATTCTCAAGCGAGCTGGCAACACTCGCCGCCTTCAGGACGAGATGGTACCGGCGACATTCGGACGGTAAGGAGGACGATCGTGAAGCCGATTTGGTCGTCGATGACGTTGAGCATGCTGATCATAGTACTGTCAGGGTGTGGCAGTGTGCCGCCCAAACCGGAGCTGCCCGATGGTTCTCATCGGGTGCCGGTCAATCAGCAGTCTCCTATTCCGCTCGGCAAAGTTGCGCCATCAGTTGGGGACTGCCCATGAAAGGCGCAGACGACTACCGACGCGCGCTCGACTTTGAGACGTCGCTCACGCATCTGCAGGCGCGCTCCGAACGCCGAGCATGGCAGGTGGCGGGCGCAGCCGTTGTCGTTGCAATGGGCTCTGTGGCCGCGCTTGCGGTGATGACGCCGTTTTACCGTGTGGTGCCGTTACCGATTGAGGTGGACAAGCTCACTGGTGAAGCGCAACTCATCGATGTGCTTGACGCAAAGCACATTCCACTGCGCGAGATACAAGACAGGCATTGGGTCGCGGTCTATGTCCGCTCGCGAGAGCGCTATGACTGGGGATTGCTGCAGATGGACTACGACCGTGTCCTCGAAATGAGCGACGAGTCGGTCGCACGCGCATATCGCCAAATCTACAGCGGACCTGACGCTTTAGATCAACGCCTAGGCACGTCGGTACAGTACCGTGTTCGAGTTGTGTCCACCACTCTGGTGCCTGACGAGCCCGGCCGTGCAGTCGTGCATATCGAACGCACGACTCTCAAGAATGGTATCGACAGTGGCGAGCCCGCACAACGTTTCGTGATTACGCTGGCTTTTACGTATCGTCCAGCTACGCTGATGCGCGAGCGTACGGCAATCGAAAACCCCTTTGGTTTCAAGGTCACTGCGTACAGTCGGGATGCCGAAGACATATCACCTGCTCAGGCTGCGGTTGCAGGAGGGACGCGATGAACGTGCTCGTGTCCGCGACAGTTATGCTAGCAAGCGTGGCGGCGCAATCCGTCGATGCTCATATCGTGCCGGAATGGACTCGTGATGCGCGGGTGCGCCAAGTACGCTTCGTGCCAGATGACGTGGTGCGCGTTGTCGCACAGCGCGGCTTCGCCACGCATATCGCGCTGGATCCGGGCGAGCATATTCTTGTGGTCGCGCCAGGTGATCGTGACGGATGGCACGTCGTCGCCAACCGGGGTGATCACGACGTTTATCTGAAACCAAAGCTTGCGGCGCACGACACGAATCTCGTCATTCGGACCGATCGACGCAGTTACAGTTTCGATCTTGTCGTGCTGCCGCTGAAAGCCCGCTTCGGTAATACGCGCGAAATGTACCGGGTAAGTTTTGTGTATCCCGACGCCAACGCAGCGAACGCTCGTATTGCGGCGCGCATGACGTGTCTGCAACAACGCCTTTCCCAACCTTCGAGCGTGCGCAATACCGCTTATTCGATGCAGGTCATGCCGCATGCCGAAGACATTGCACCATCTGCGACGTGGGATGACGGTCGCTTCACATATATCCGAATTCCGAACAATCGCCGAATACCCGCTGTCTTTCGCGTTGAAGACGACGATAGTGAGCGCGTTGTGGACAAGCATATGGACCACGATGTGATCGTCGTTCATGAGCTGGCTCGGCGTCTCGTGTTGCGTCTAGGCGAGGAGACGGTCGGACTGTGGAACGACGCATTTGACGTTGACGGCGTAGCGCCTCGGCACGGTGTAACGGTCGATGGTGTGCGCCGTACTTTGCGGAGCAGCGAGGATGATTGACGAGACTTCGCGCAACGGTAGATCCCCTCACGACAATCTCGAGCCGCACCAAATCGACTTGTCAGGATCCGATTCGTTTACCGTCCTGGACCGCGGCTTACCCAGTCTAGATGGGCAGAATCGTCGCTCGATAGCCGGCTGGCTTATCCCACTCGTGATTGTCATGCTCGCGCTAGCCGGCGCCGTGTGGACGGTTCATGGCGTGCTCAGCCGCCATGATGCTGCCGAGCGCGCTCGGCGCAATGCGGTTCTTGCTCAGGATACGCACGACAAGGTATTCGAGATCGATCCGTCACTTGCGGATATTGCGGGGGCTGCAAGTGCAGGGCCTGTGCCATCGATGGCTGTGTCAGCGCCACGCGCGGCCGTAGCCGTTGATCGCATCGAACCGGCACACAGCTATTACGATGCACCGTTGCTCGTCGTTGCCGCTCGTGAGAGTGAGCCTGGCAACATGAAGGAAGCAGCCTCCGTTGGGGCGGGAACGGTCCTGGCACACGTGAGCGAACAGGCCAGTGGCGCCGATCAGGGAACATTCTCGAGCCTGGCGCAGGCGCTGGTTCCGACCCGCACGCCAAAGGTGAAAGCCGCGTTTATCGGCAACCGCAGCTTGCTGCTCAGTCAGGGCACCAAGATCGACTGTGCGGGCGACACCGCGTTCGATTCGACACAAGCCGGCATTTCGACCTGCACGGTCACTCGCAATATTTATTCTGACGACGGGCGCGTTGTGCTCATCGAGCGCGGATCGCAAATCAATTGCGAATATCGTGCCAATCTCGCGCCCGGGCAAAAGCGCGTATTCGTTCTGTCGGCCAGAATCGTCACACCGCATGGCGTGATCGTACAAATCGACTCACCCGTGGCCGATGCGCTAGGTCGTATGGGCGTGGCCGGTGCACTTGACAATCACTGGGGCGAGCGTGTGGGCGCGGCGATGCTGCTCGGACTGAGCCAGGATGCAATCGGCTATCTGGCCACGCGCGGGGGCAACGCCAACGGCACAATCGTTTATCAGAGTACGCAGGCACAAGGCAACGACATGGCTACGCGCGTGCTCGATCAGACCATCAATATTGCACCCACGCTCAAACAGAATCAGGGCGCGGAATTCACGATTGTTCTCGCGCGTGATCTTGATTTCAGTTCCGTCTACACCCTTGAACCGGAGGGCGTGCGATGAACGCTTATGTGCATACGCCATCGGTGGCGCCCGCTCCTCTAGCCGATGCACTATCCGTGTTACCCGACGACGCGTCGGTGAGGGAGTTGATGCGTCCGTTTGCACCATTGCTCGAAGATGCAGAAGTCACCGAGCTCGTGATCAATCGCCCACAGCGCGTACTAACTGAAACTCGTTTAGGCTGGCAAGCGCACGAGCGCTTGGAGCTCGACTTCGAGCGACTGATGGCGTTTTCCGTCGCGATTGCGACCCTGACGAATCAGGGCATTTCAGCCGAACGTCCATTGCTCTCAGCACTGCTGCCGGGCAACGCGCGCATCCAGATTGCCGTACCACCGGCGGTTCCATCAGGCTCGGTTTCGGTAACGATTAGGCGACCGTCCGCCGAGGGGAAGACGCTCGAGTGCTATCGCGACGAGGGGCTTTTTGAGACGACGCAGTGGCATCGTCCGAGCGACCTCGATACGGCGAAATCGGCTTTGCATGCAGCAGACCAGTTGCTCATCGAACGGCTTGATGCACGCGAGTTTGCGACTTTCTTTGAGGGCGCCGTGCAGGCGCGCAAGAACATCGTCGTTGTCGGTGACACTGGATCTGGCAAAACGAGCTTTATGCGCAGTTTGTGTCGATATTTGCCCTCGAGCGAACGCATCGTGACGATCGAAGACGTGCGCGAACTATTCATCCGGCATCTGGACAACTGCGTGCATCTTTTGTACAGCAAGGGCGAGCAGGGCCGCGCCCGCATCACGCCCGCCGACTTGATTGCCAGCGCCATGCGCATGCGACCCGATCGGGTATTGCTTGCCGAGTTGCGCGGCTCGGAAGCATACGATTTTTTGAAGCTGCTGACGACCGGACACGCGGGGTCGATGACGAGCTTTCATGCCTCCAGTGCGCGCGTTGCCATCGAACGCTTCGCGTTAATGGCCAAAGAGCACCCGGAGGCCGCGGCGTGGGACGTTGCATCGCTTAAGCGCTTGCTGTTTCTCACGATCGACGTGGTTGCGCACATGCAGGCGCAGGCGGTGCTCGACTCGCACGGTGCTCAGATCGGCAAACGCTGGGCGATGACTGAAGTGTGGTTCGATCCGCTGCGCAGAATCGGGCAGGTGGATAATCAGAGTGGAGGGAGTCGTGATGCGACAGCCACGTCCGATTTCTGACTGGCATTCGTTCTCGTGGCGCGCGACGATTGTCACGCTCTGCGTGGTCATCGGGATGTTGATGGGGCTTTGCGTTGCCGTGTGGTTAGCTACCTGCACGCTATACGTGAGCTTGCATCTCAATCCGCTTCGCGCGCATTGGTCGGCATGGGTCGATGCACTTCTGGCGTGGTCAGACGGCGGCCTGCCGAATATGGGTAGGCGTTTGGCCGGTGCGGGTTTCATCGGATTGGCCATTGCTTTTGGCAGTCCGGTGCTTGCCATCTACGTATGGCTTGAGCGGGCAGCGCGCCGGGCGCTTTACGGCGACGCGCGTTTTGCCACCGATGCTGATATTCGCAAGGCGGGATTGTGATGAGGCAGGGCTTGCTCACGCCACCAAACCCAGCGCTTGTCGTAGGCCGCTGGCGTAGTCGCTATCTGCGCTTCACGGGCCAGCAGTTCGTGTTGCTTGCGGCACCCGCGCGTTCGGGCAAGGGTGTTAGCGTCGTCGTGCCGAACCTGCTGAGCTATCCCGATTCTGTCGTGGTGCTCGACATTAAACAGGAGAATTTTCAGCTAACTGCCGGCTTTCGGCACGCACACGGGCACGCGGTATATCTCTTTAACCCCTTTGCGGAGGATGGCCGAACGCACCGGTATAACCCGCTATCCGTAATCGGCGACGGGGTGTTTCGTGTGGGCGACATCCTGGCCATTAGCCATGTGTTGTACCCGGCGGGTGGACACGACGAATTCTGGAAAGACCAGGCCCGCAATCTGTTCCTCGCGCTCGTACTGTTGCTGTGCGAATGGCGCGATGCTCGCCACGCGGAGGTGGCCGATGCGCCGGACTATCCGGTGACAATGGGTGAGGTACTACGCCAGTCCTCGGGAAACGGGATGCCGCTTAAGGTCTATTTGCAACGGGTGTTGGCGCGAGATCGACAGTGTTTGAGCCGAGCCTGTGTTGACGCGCTGAATCGCTTTCTCTCCAACGACGAAAAGGTGCTGGCCAGCATCCTGGCGACATTTAATGCGCCACTCACAATCTGGGCCAATCCGATCGTCGATGCGGCAACGAGTGCGAACGACTTCGACTTGAGAGACGTGAGAAAGCGCCGAATGTCCGTGTATCTCGGTGTAACGCCAGACCATCTGAGCGAAGCAGCGCTGCTGATGAATCTGGTCTTTTCTCAGCTCGTGAATCTGAATACCAAGGAGCTGCCGCAGAACAATCCCGATCTGAAATATCAGTGTCTGCTATTGCTGGATGAGATGACATCAATCGGCAAAATTCAGATCCTCGCGCGAGCAGTGGCCTACATGGCCGGCTACGATCTGCGCTTGCTCTCGATTGTGCAATCCGTTTCCCAACTCGAATCGGTCTACGGCCGTGCCGACGCGAGAAGCTTCGTGACGAATCATGCGATGCAGATCCTGTTTGCACCTCGCGAGCAGGCAGATGCCAACGCATACTCGGAGATGCTGGGCACGCGTACGACACATTCGCGCACAACGAGCCGCTCAGGGGGCATCTTCGCGGGCCGAGGTGGCACAAGTGAGAGCTTGTCCGAACAGCGCAGGCCGTTGATGTTGCCGCAGGAACTCAAAGAGCTCGGTCGTGACAAGGAGATCATCCTTCTTGAAAATACCCGGCCAATTATGGCCGATCGGATTTGCTACTGGCGTGATCCGGTCTTCACGTCACGTCTGATGGATGCGCCCATGGTGCCGGCACTAGATATCGCCGGATTTACTGCTCAAATCGAGCACCGGGTAATGGACTTGGCAGACGACGAAGTCAATGCCCATACCTCGAGTCTTGCACACGTTTTACCTGATTATCTGGAAAGTGCTCAGGCATGGGATCCGCAGGACTTGTCGCAACCGTTGGACGATATCAGTTGCGAGGACGTTGATGCATACGTGGGACAGCAATTTGCGTTGTTTGGCGCGCCAACCGATGACACAGCGCGCGCTCGAGGCCATTTGTCGGATAACAAAGCCGGTACGGCCGGGGCTGCACCGGCCAAAGGGCACTCGTGTCAAAGTGCGCGCCGTACCCGGACATCTGCCCGTACCAGCGAGGTGTCTGCGGGTGGAGCAAACCCATGAACGGTCCCTTCGTGAGCGAGACAGAGCGGGTGCGTGCCGCTTTGTCCACGATCCCGGCCGACGACTATACGACCTGGGTCGACATGGCGTTTGCGGTGAAGCAAGGGTTTGGCGACGTAGGCTTCGATCTATGGGATGCATGGAGCCAAACGGCATCCAATTACGATGCGCGAGCCGCCCGTGTGACGTGGCGTTCGGCGAGCCAAAATGGGGGGAAGACGCTCGCGTCGCTGTTTTGGCTAGCCAGTCGGCATGGGTTTGACCTAGCCGACTCACGTGTGCTTGGCAATCGTACGAGTTCTACCGCGACGCGTTCCGCCCCCAAGGTCGACGGTGGGGCCGAACGCACGCGAAAAAGCCAGGCAAGACGAGCTGCCGTCGCGCGTGAGGCGCGAGCGATCTGGCGATGGGCGCGCCCACTCGCGCCTGACCACCCCTATCTGACGCGCAAGCAGATCCAGTCGGTGCCCGGGCTACGCGAGCTCGAAGCGGAGGAGTTGCACGTGTTGCTCGGCTACGTGCCCAAATGCACCGATGAGCCACTTTGTGGTCGCGTGTTGATCGTGCCGGTCCGCATTGGGGATCGAATCTCGACGCTCGAGCTGATTGATCGTGATGGACGTAAATCCGCACTGGCGGGTGGCGCAAAAGCTGGTGGCTGCTGGGAAGCCGTACCAATGCAAAGTCTTGGCGAGGTACGCGTGCCGATCATGATCGCCGAAGGCGTGGCAACGGCTGTGTCGGCATGGCAAGCAACCGGATGGTACTCGCTTGCCGCCTTATCGAGCGGCAATCTGCTCAAGGTGGCGCTTGCCTGGCGCGCGCGGTATCCGCAAGCCGAACTCGTTATTCTGGCCGACCTCGGTGCGGGCTACGCGCATGCCGTGCATGCGGCGCGCGATGCCCAGGCGAGATTGGTGGCTCCCGAGTTCAGGCAAGGCTCTGGTATCGACAACCAGGTACCGACAGACTTCAACGATATGGCGGTGCTCAGTGGAATCGGCGCTCTTGGCGAGTTTTTACGAAGCGCTGTTCGTGGCAGCCCCATACTTGCACCGCTTGACGCAGGTATGGGCAACATGGTGGCAAACAGCATGTCATTTAACCTAGCGGGAGGTCAGGATATGGCGCGCGCGAGGGCAGACAAGGGCGCAGGTGCGGGCGAGGCGGGACAACACACCATGCCGAACGGTTCAAGTGACGGGGAAACAGCAGTGCGAACGCCAGACAATGGGCACACGGCAAGACCTTCTGATGCGGGGATCGGCCTGCAGCGTGAGTCTGTGTCGAGCGAGAGCGCGGTCGAGTCATCGCGTCGGCCGCCCGGGGCGTTGCTTTATGGGCTCGACGTGGTGCCGGCGGAAGTCAAGGCGTTGGCCCAGCATCGGTTTGGTGCCACGTTAAGGATGGCGACACCACGAGAACACGGCGGCCCGTATCGAGGAGAGGTGTTCAATACCGAACATTATCTCGTTCAAGAGGTCGCGCCGCGAAGCGTGGTATTTCACGCCAAGACGCAGATGACGTT
The DNA here is from genome assembly GCF_001528895.1 of Burkholderia sp. MSMB1078WGS. Lineage (NCBI taxonomy): Bacteria > Pseudomonadati > Pseudomonadota > Betaproteobacteria > Burkholderiales > Burkholderiaceae > Burkholderia > Burkholderia sp. MSMB1078WGS. Next base: position 18,068 of record NZ_LPDI01000016.1, read on the forward strand.
TGTCTCGGACCGGCTGCGATGGATGAACGAAAATCATCGCTTAAACGGCGCGGATGTACAAATTGGCTACGACGGCGACCGAGCGAAAGTCTATCCGTGGGACCGCGCGCGCGATCAGCTCGAGCGTGCGGTGGCCTCGCTGAAAAAATCGGCGCGGGAAATGGGACTGGGCGAAGACATGGACGCGAAGCTCGACGCATTGCAGAGTGCGTCATGGGAGCGTGTAAAAGCAGCGCGTGCGACTGCGCTCGCACAAGCGAAGACGCGCACGCAAGATCGGGCCGATACCGATGACCCACCGCGGTAGTCGATAGCGTGATACGCAGTATTCGGATTTTCACCACATAGATTGGCCTTACAGATCGAACGATAGGCGGGTTCGTCATGGATGAACGTGACTGGTTGTCACCACACGAGACTGGCGCAGACCCGATCACGAACATGATCGAGCCGGATTTACCACTGGAGATTAAACCCGATCGACACAGTGCGACTGGCAGACCTCTGGTCGATCTGTCCAGCTACATAACGACACACATGCGTTGGCAACGAGAGTTCGACGCAGCCCGCGCTCGTTTGTGCAAACAAGCCGCACGGAATCCGCGCATGGATGCTCAAGTTGATCCCGGGTCTACCGATATCTCCGGCAGCTGCGACGAACCAGCTAACGTGTCGCTGCCTCGATATGTATGCGTAGCTGATTTCGAGCACTCACGGGACGTAATGCTGCGCCAGTCGACGCCCGATATTCATGCAATCCAGCTTGCCACGTTCGTGGCAGCCATGCGCGAGCAGGGTTTCCGCGGCCGCTCGCTCGATCGTGTCAAGCAAGGCGCCGCGCGCATGCTCGACGCATTTCGCGCCGACGGGGGCGAGCCTCCCCTACCGCGGGCCTTCGTCCCGCAGGCGGTGTCCACACGAACATGGCAAGCGAAACAAAGGCGAGCGCGCTTGCAGCAGCGGGAAGTCGAGCGTGCGCTTGCGTTGCCTGCGATACCTGAAAGGTAGACGAACATGGGATCGAGAACTCGAACACGCGTTGCTGTTGAACTGGGTGCGCTCAAACCCATCTGGGCGGCCTGGTGTGCGCAGCGTGGCGTGCTACCGGGCGAAGGGTTGCGCCGACTCGTGGCCGAGACGGTGGGAATTACTGTCGAGCCGCCGGACATGGCACGGTTGCTCGAACCGCTGAGCGAGCGCGAAGTACGAATCGGAGTAGGGCTCGCGCGTGCCGAACTGGAATGCGTCAAAGGACAGGCCTATCTGCACGGCTTTACGCCGAATCGATGGATTGCCGCATTGGTTCGGGCACACCTGACAAATCAACCACAGTTCGGAAACCGCGAACTAATGCTGCTCGCGGAGTCGAATCGACAACTCGCTGCAATTCGTACGCGACTGAACGAACTGGCGAGGCACACGGATGCTAGCGAGCGCATGAGGGGATTCGATTGGGAGCAGCTTCGCGGCATGATCGACGCGCACTTGCGCACGGTGGTGAAACATCTACAAAGTAATCTAGACCGATGGAGCCACTGATATGCCGTTTCCTAAAGCCTATGTCGACTCGCTTCTGGTCAATTGGGGAGATCGGTTATTCCCCGAGCCGCTGTGGCACTCACGCGCCCTCTATTTGTCGCACGGCCCGCTACCATGCGACGCACAGCGCATGCGTGAGCGGCTGGCTTTGACGCTCCGGCGTGCCCCCGAAGTTATGGTACGGATTACAAATCGCGCTTCGGGCGCCCAGGGCATGGGTGCGGTACGCCGCCACTTGCAATATATCTCGCGCCACGGTCGTGTCGGACTAGAGGATCAGGACGCACGTGTGATCGCCGGGGATGCCGCATTGCAGGATCTGTGCGAGGAATGGAAATGGGGCGGCTTGGGACTACCGGAACAGAGCCGACATCGTGAAACGTTCAATGTGATGCTGTCGATGCCGCCCGGTACGAGCGGCAAGGCGGTGCGCAATGCGGCCCGAGCGTTTGCACGGGAGATTTTTGGAGATGGACGACCGTATGTGTTTGCCCAGCATGATGACGAAGCACATCCTCATGTGCATCTGTGCGTTCAGGTGCGTGGTCCTGACGGGCGGCGTATGAATCCGCGCAGGCAGGATCTGCGGCACTGGCGAGACGAGTTTGCTCGACAGTTGCGCGAACAGGGCGTGGAGGCTAATGCGACGCCGAGACTGGTGCGCGGCCAGACGCAGCGCTTGCCGAAACAGGCCGTTGTTCGGATGGCCTCTCGCGGCGTTGCTCCGCGGTTTTACCAGCCTATGATTAGCGAGAGGGCGCAACGCTCACTGTGGCGCGCGCATATCGAATCATTGAGCGTCTGGCGCGAGCTTGCGCACGCATTGGCCAACTCTGTCGAGCCTGAAGACCGTGCCATGGCGATGCGCGTTGTGGAGTTCGTGCGGCGCATGCCGGTGCGGCGATTGGATCCCGAAGCGCTGCCGCGGGATAGCGCTGTCGCGCAATCGCGGCGCGCCCAATTGTCCGAACGGCCGCGCAGTTCGTATGCCCCGGAACGACAGCGGAGTAGGGGCGGTGAGCACCACGAGATCGATCCGCCATTGGAAAGGGATTGATCGCGATCGTGCGTGCGCCGGACATACGCGAGGCGACGAAATCACTCAACGGGTTATCGTTCAGTCGGCGCGCGTCAGGGTGGGAAACGGCTTGCTCCGGCGCGCAGCTTTTCCCCCTTGGTCTGGTACGGTCAATCGGCTTGCAGGCAGGCTAACGTAATCATGAGGAGCGCGTCATGACGAAGCACGATTCCCTGAGGGTGACATCAAGTAGCAGGCATGGGAGGCGAATCGTCACAGCCTGGCGCGGGCGGCCGCGGCCGGCGCGCCGCGCGTTACCGGCTCAAGCGTTGCGTGACGGTGTCCTTCAGTCGCCCGGCGGTCAGCTCGCCCATGTGTGATTCGACGAGTTCTCCTTTCGCGTTGAAGAATAGCGTGGTCGGTAGCCCACGCGAACCGTACGCGTGCATCGCGTGCAGCGAAGGATCGAGCAATACGTGATCGAAGTGCAGGCCCTGCTGCTCGAGGAACGTACGCACGGCTTGCGCATTTTCCCCTTGGTTGAGCATCAGCACCGTGATGCCCTGATGGTCGTGCTGCGCTTGTTGGAGGATCGGCATCTCGCGCCGGCATGGCGCGCACCACGTCGCCCACAGATTCACGACGACCGGCTTGCCGACGAAGCTCGCCGGCAACATGGGCGTCGAATCGAGTGCCTGGAGCGGCATCGCGGCAAGCGGCGGCGCGCTACGCTGCCACGTCGCCAGCGCGCCTTGCGCGATGCCCCATGCCGCGAGGCCCGCGACGATGCCGGCCAGCACGGGCCGACGCAGCGCGGGCAGGCGGCGCAGGCGCCAGCCGGCGAACACCAGCGCGGCTGCGATACCGATGCGCGCGTCGAAGCCGCCGTCGCCGAGTGCGACGATCGCGCGCGGCGCCGCCGCATAGTCCGGCCACCATTGCGCGACATAACCGACTCGCGCGGCAATCAACCCGAGCAGCAGCACGTCGAGGATCAGGCTCGATGCGGTTTTGTGATACCCGTCGGGCGGACGCTGGATGAAGCGCGCGACGAGCCACGCCAGCAGCGCGGCGACGGCTACCGCGACGACGCGGATCGAGAACGGACCGATGCTCAGCATGAGAGAGGAAAAATGGACGTGATCGAGTGGGGCAGGAGACGGGATCGTCCGCCGCGGCGACGAAGCCGTCGACGGTCGTGCGGCGTTTCGACCGGTCGCCGGGTCCAGGGGTTCCCTTCGAGAACGTCACGGCGTGTTGCCGCTCGTGATACGCGCGCGGGTTGCTCGGGGCTGCGTGACGTTCGCGCCACGATGCAGCGAATCGGACCGGTCCGATGTTCAGCGGCATGTCGTTGATCGACAATACAAAGGCCGGTCTGGTGTGGTGTCCGCCGGTATCCCGTATAGGGATCTCTCCTTGACGGCCGCTCCGCTCGCGAGCGGCCGCTTTTTCATCGTCATGCGCGCGCGCGTGCGTGAATGCCTTGTGGCGGTCGGTGGGCGCGGCCGCGCTCCGGTGCATATCGGCTGATTCAACGGAATAGGAATGCTGCCAGATGCGAGCACAGGGCGTTCACTTGCGAGCGAGGTCCTTCGTTACCGGACGTTGCTTGAACCCGCTCCACCGAGCCGATACGCGGTAAAGAATTCGTACCACGGCGACCCCTGCACGACCGGCACACCGAGTGCCGCCGTCCGCTGTTTCAGCGCACCGAATACATCGTTGATGAGCATATCGAGCGTCCTGTCGCGGAATGGAACCGGTTGCGTTCGCCCCGCGGCGAACGCGCCATACGCGATCGCCAGCAGGCGTGCGCCGTCGTCGACTGCCGCGATCGTCGCGTCGATCGTTTCGACGAAGCGCGGCCGGTCTTCATGGCGCGCCGCGGACAGGCACAGGAACACGATCGCCGATAGTTCGTGCCGGTCCTGCACCCGCAGCAGCGCAGGCAGCCGTGCAACGATCCGTTCCACCGGTTCCTCGCGCAGCGCATCGCCGAAGTCGAGCACGGCGGTCATCGGGTTCGTGCCTGCTTTCACGCGATCGAGCGCCGGTAGGGTGGCCGACGACGCGCCGTCCTGCACCGCAGCGGGCGCGGACCGCAACGCGTCGGCCACCTGCTGCGCCCACTCGGGAAAGATCATCCGCACGTTGCCGAACTGCTCGCCACCTTCCGCGGCCGGGTTCCACCGATAGACGATCGTGCCGCCGCGAATGAACGGCGAATACAGGTGCTCGGGCGTTTGCGGCAGCGGGCGCCGGTTGATCGGCAACCACGCGAGCGTGAGCCAGTCGTAGCGGCCGGTAGCGGGCACCGATGGGCTCGAACTCGCGACGACCTGCCAGGTGCCGCGATTCGCATAGCGGCGGCGCGCGTCGGGTACCGCAACGGTCCGGCCTTTCGCGGTGTCGAAATACGTCGTGCCGGTGACGTTCGCGCCGCTGTCCGCGGCTGGCGTGATGGTCGAGATGACCCACGACGCGCCGTCCGCCGAGCGGTAATCGGACAGCTTCAGCGTCGCCACGTCGTGCACCATGCGCGTTTCCGCCGCGACGGGACTTGGCGGGGCATCGGCGGGCGCGGCGAAGATACTCGGCATGGCTTTCCTCGGAATCGGGTGCGCATCGTCGAGCGTGGGCGATGCGCGGCGGCGCGGGTGGCGTTCTCGTAACTGTAGAACGCCGTGACCTGAAACGGAAACTGGCCAAACGGGGTAATCGGTGCACGCGTGCGCCGCTTCGGCTTACCATGCGCATCCTGAGCCAACGACGCATACCGGGCGGGAGCACGCATGACCGACACGAAAGCCATTGCCGAACACTGGACGCGGGTCGCCGACCAATGGATCGGCTGGGCCGGCAAGCCGGGCCACGATGCGTTCTGGAAATATCGCGCGGGGCTCGCGGCCTACATTGGTCGGGGCACCGGCGCCGCGCTGGAGATCGGCTGCGGCGAAGGCCGCGTGAGTCGAGAACTGAAAGCGCTCGGCTACGACGTGACCGCGAGCGACGCGGTGCCGCGATGCTCGATGCCGCGCGTCACGCGGATTCCGCGCATCGCTATCGGCTGGCCGACGCGGCCGCGCTGCCGTTCGACGCGGCCAGCTTCGATCTCGTGATGGCGTACAACGTGCTAATGGATCTCGACGACATGCAGGGCGCGTTGAACGAGGCGCGCCGCGTGCTGAAGCCCGGCGGCACGCTGTTCATCTCGCTCGTGCATCCGTTCCGCGATCGCGGCGGCTTCGCCGGGCCGCAGCCCGATGCGCCGTTCGTGCTGACGGGCAGCTATTTCGGGCGCGAGCATTTCGACGGCGTGGAAACGCGCGACGGGCTGTCGATGCATTTCGCGGGCTGGTCGCTGCCGCTGCAGGCGTATATGGAGGCGCTGGAAGCGGCCGGGTTCGCGATCGTGTCGCTGCGCGAGCCGCCGCCCGATCATGCGGATACGGATCAACTGAAGCAGTGGGCGCGTGTACCGCTGTTTTTGTGGATCAAGGCGCGGCCGGTGGGGTGAGAAAAGCCGGGCTTGCTCCTGTTGGCTGATCCTGGGCGGTTATCAGTTTCCCTTGTCGTGATTTGCCAGCAATTCTGATCGGCCAATGACCTTTCTCGCGTTATCGGCCCGATCTGCATCCGAGAAACCAGCGGCCTCGATGATCGGCGTGAGCGCTTTGAGTGCCACCTGTGGTTTGGCGCTACGGAGCGATCCCATCCCTTCGTTCCATGCGTGCAGCATCTGCTTGGCTATCCAATGCCACCGCGTCTCGTTTTTTGCCGCTTCGACGATATCTTTTCCTGTTGATACGGCCGAGTCGCACAGCGCCTCGACCATTTCGCGATATCGCTTCGACGGGATGCCGAGGCGAGTGTTGAAGAAACGTTCCAGCGTCTTCCCGGGCACCCACGTTTTGCGACCCTCGACGCTCAGTCCGGGAGGATTGTTCGCGAAGCGCGGGTAGGCCGCGGTGGTGACAATGTCGTAGGCGGGCGTGTAGACGACGTCGTCGATGTTCGAGTAGAGAAGCGCGATGTTTTTGGCGTGGCAGTCCGCGTTGCGCACGACGTAGTTGGCGATGAGCTGCCAGCCGAGCTGCTCGGCTTCTCGTCGCCAGTTGGCGGCGCCGATGTAGGGCTTTGTCGCGTTGAGAACCTGTTCGGTTGACGGGCGGTACTTTTCATGCGGCGGCAGGCCAAGCAGGCTGCAAGCGTCTTCCAGGCCAAACGCCGGTTTGCCCTGCTCGTCGATGTCGAACCGGTCAACGACGAGCACGCGACCGTCGTCCGACATCGTGGTCTTCGCGACTCGAGCGACGTCGAGTCTTGCCAGCACCTGCATCGAGTAATGTTCGTTGAAACCAAGATAGGGCGTTTGCTCGTCGGACCCCTTGATGATGTGTCGGCTCGTGCGCAGCGTTTGCTTGCCTATCGGTGCTTGAGCCGACGGGAGTTCAGGAGCAAGGAATTTGGGTACGGCGCCTGAAATTGCCGCGCGCGCGTAGTACCGTACAAGTTCCGCAAAGCGCGCGGTGGTGATGTCCTCGTGCAGCAGGCTCTTCAGGTCGAGCGGGTCAAGTTCGCCGCCGGGTGCGCCGCCTTCGGGCGCGACGGTTACCCGGCCGATGCCGGCGCCGCCGATGATGGCCAGAAGCGAAAGGTCCGTTCCGTCGAGATAGGGGCCGAACTCTTCGCGAATCACTTGAAAGAGAAACCCTTCCGGCAGGTTCTGCCGGAAGAAAGGATGCAGATCGCGAGGCCAGACCCACGCATCGTTGCGAACGGGCATGATCAGACTGGCAAAATCGGCGGCACTCGCATCTGCCGTGTAGCGCAACGCATAGTCGTCCGCCTGGCGGTAGAGATGGGCAACGAGTTTGCCTTTGACGTATATATGAAGGCGCATGTCACGCGTCTCCCATCGCGCGTTGTTCGGCCAGCACGTCGTCCAGCGTGCGCCCGTGTCCGCGCTTGACCGCTCTCAGATCATATCCTGCAGCCTCGAGGAGGCGAACGAGCGCAGATACGCTCATGTCGCCTCGGGCAAGCGTTTCCATGCGTGCAAGCGTCGTCCGTGCGACACCGGCATGCTCAGCCAGTTCTCTTTGTGAAAGACCCGCTGCGTGGCGAGCGTCTTTCAGCATCTCTCCGACATCGGCAAGCGTAGTCATTTGTAGCCCTCAAGCATCAGAAATTACCAAGCTCGTTCTTATTGTAGCCCCTCTGCTACAAATTGGTGTGTTGAAATTGTAGCCGGAGGGACACAAAAATTACCGAAAGCGAAAAATTTGTATCTCTGGGGCTACTGAGGCGGTCAGGGCGATTCTGTTAGACTTTTTGCCCGCCTGTCGCCAACCGGGCCGCACCGCGCCCGGTTCTTCGCGCCATGAACGAACACCACGTGCCGAATCCGATCGCCGAGGTCCTGCAGGCCTACTGGAAAGCCGATCGCTGGATGTTGCTGGCGGTGGCGGTGGTCGTCGTGCTCTCGAGTACGAGCGCCGTTGCCGCGCCCTATCTGTTCTCGCGCCTGATCGATGCGCTGTCGCATCGCGGCGCGCTCGGCGCGCTACTTCCCGGCTTTCTGCTCTATGCCGTCCTGCTGGGCGTCTCGAGCGCGTTGCAACGCGTGGTGCAGTACCTGGCGTTCATGAGCGCGGAAAATCTGGGATTCGTCCTGAGCACGCGCTTCTTCGCGCGCATCCTGAAGAAGACCACGGCCTTCTTCGTCGAACACAATCCGGCGGAAATACAGAACGCGAACGCGCGCGGGCGTTCGTCGCTGGCGGTGCTCGTGCAACTCGGCCTCATGGGCCTGATTCCCGGCGTACTGCAGATCGTGCTGACGTTCGTGACGCTCGGCGCGCTGATCGATCTCGAGGTGGTGGCGATCGCCGCCGCGTACGGCGTGGTCGCGGTGGTGATCGCAGTCGTGTCCGCGCGCCGCTCGCGTGCGTTCCTCGATCGTGCGGTCGAGGCCGGACAGGAGAATGTGCGGTTCGTCGGCGGCGCGATCAACGCGATGGAAGCGCTCCGGCATTTTGGCAGCCACCGCTGGATGAACGAGCGTTTCGCGGACAAGGCGCGGATCGTGCGGGACAACTGGCGTGCTTACGTGGCGCGGCACGTCGGCTATCTCGCGCTACTGGGCCTCGGCCTCGCGATCCAGTTCGCCGTGACGTTCTGGCTGCTTCTGCCGCGTCACGCGGCCGGCATGCTGTCGATCGGCGACATCGTGCTGTTCAACACGCTGCTGCTGCAGCTCAATCAGCCGTTCGACATGATTGCGCGGGCCATCGACGAAATCGCGCGCGCCCGGGCGACGCTCGTGCCGTTCGCGGCGATGTGGGCGGCACCCGAAGAGCGGCAGGTGTCGCATGCGTCGACGTTCGTGCCGCGCGCTGGGCGCGTGGTGTTCGATCACGTCGGCTATGCGTACGGCAACGGCCGCGGCGTGACCGATGTCGCCTTCGTCGCCGAGCGCGGCGCGATCACGTTCGTCGTGGGCGAGACGGGGTCGGGAAAATCCACGGTGTTCAAGCTGGCGCTGAAGTCGATGGAGCCGACCAGTGGGCGCATTCTGGTCGACGGCGTCGATCTCGCGGCGATCGACCGTGCCGACTGGTACGGCGTGGTCGCCGTGGTGCCGCAGGATATCGTGCTGTTGAACGAAAGCCTGGAGGACAACATCCTGCTCGGTCGGCCACGCGACGAGCGGCGCTTGCGCGAGGCGGCCGCGAAGGCGGCGATCCTGCCGTTCATCGACGGCTTGCCGGACGGGTTCCGCACGACGGTCGGCGAACGCGGGCTGAAGCTGTCGGGCGGCGAGCGCCAGCGCATCGCGATCGCGCGTGCGCTGTACGGCAAGCCGACCGTGCTGTTTCTCGACGAGGCGAGCTCCGCGCTCGACGAAGCCACCGAGCGCGACATCATGGAGCACGTGCGGCTGCTGGCCCGTGACGTCACGGTGATCGCGATCACGCACCGGCGTTCGGTCATCGGGCCGACCGACAAGGTCATGCGGCTCGGCGCCGCCGAGGAGCCTGATGCCGGAGACATCGAGTTCGACCCTCCGCGTGCGGACATCAGGATCAAACAGGTTGATTTCTGACGGACCATCGGATGACGGTCGACGAAAAAATGCCGTGAAGGCGGCCCGTTGTACAGGGGCCGAATTACCGGAACGTCGCAGGCCGCTACGATAGGAAGTTCGCGGCGCGATGGGCAGGCTCATGGCGGTCGCGCTTTCCGGTGCCGCGGCGGACCACGGCGGCGCTGACCGTCGCGCCGCGTCGCCGTGGCCACTTACCCCCGCATCGGCGGATTGAGCCGCGCGAACGCTTCCTGCCGGTGATACGGAAAGTACGGATAAGGTGCTTCCACCGCGCTCGCCGCGTCCAGCTTCGCCATCTGCGCATCGGTCAGCGCCCAGCCGACTGCGCCGAGGTTCTGCCGCAACTGTTCCTCGTTGCGCGCGCCGACGATCACCGACGACACGGTCGGGCGCTGCAGCAGCCAGTTCAACGCGATCTGCGGCACCGTCTTGCCGGTTTCCTCCGCGATCGCGTCGAGCGCATCGACCACGTCGTACAGTCGTTCGTCGTCGACCGGCGGCCCGTAGCTGGCCGTTTCATGCAGGCGGCTGCCTTCGGGCAGCGGCGCATTGCGCCGGATCTTGCCGGTGAGCCGGCCCCAGCCGAGCGGGCTCCACACGAGCGCCCCGAGGCCTTGATCGGCGCCGAGCGGCATCAGGTCCCACTCGTAGTCGCGACCGACGAGCGAGTAGTAGACCTGGTTCGCCACGTAGCGCGACCAGCCGTGCCGGTCGGCCGCCGCGAGCGACTTCATGATCTGCCAGCCGGCGAAGTTCGACACGCCGATATAGCGCAGCTTGCCTGCGCGCACCAGATCGTCGAGCGTCGACATCACTTCCTCGACCGGCGTGCCGGCGTCGAACGCGTGCAGTTGCAGCAGGTCGATGTAGTCGGTGTCGAGACGGCGCAGCGCATCGTCGACGGCGCGCACCAGCCGCGCGCGCGACGTGCCCGCGTCGTTCGGGCCGTCGCCGGTCGGCAGGCCGGTCTTGGTCGAGATCAGTACCTGGTCGCGGCGCCCCTTGAGCGCGGCGCCGAGCACGCGCTCGGACGCGCCGTCGGAGTACACGTCCGCGGTGTCGAACAGGTTGACGCCGGCTTCGAGGCAGATGTCGATCAGGCGGCGGGCTTCGTCGACGCCAGTATTGCCCCATGCACTGAACAGCGGGCCGGTGCCGCCGAAGGTACCGGCGCCAAAGCTCAGGACGGGGACCTTGAGGCCGGAGCGGCCGAGCGTACGGTATTCCATGGGCGTTTTCTCTCGTCGTGTGAGCGCGGCACGACCGCGCGTCGATCGTCAGGCGACCAATGTATCGTTTGCGCCTTTTCCCGATAATCCCGAAGATGACGAAAATATCCTTCGGAAGGAGCGAACAATGCTGCTCGACAACCTTGCGCTGTTCCTGCGCATCGTGGAAAAGGGTGGGCTGGCCGCGGCCGGCCGCGAGGTCGGCCTGTCGCCGGCCACGGTGTCCGAGCGGCTGACGGCGCTCGAGCGCCACTATGGCGCGGCGCTGCTCACGCGCACGACGCGCGCGATCAACCTGACCGACGAGGGGCGCACGCTGGTGGATGGCGCGCGGCGCCTGCTGGCCGAGGCCGACGAACTCGAAAGCCGTGTGCGGCTGGGCGTGCAGACGCTGTCGGGGCCGGTGCGGCTGAGCGCGCCGGCCGATCTCGGGCGCGAGCGCGTCGTGCCCGTCGTCGACGCGTTTCTGGCCGAACATCCGGGCGTGACGGTCGACCTGCATCTCGGCGATGGGTATGTCGATCTCGTCGGGCAGGGGCTCGATTTCGCGATCCGCCGCGGCACGCTGGCGGACAGTTCGCTGCGCAGCCGCTCGCTCGGTCGGGCGCGGCGCGTGGTGTGTGCGTCGCCCGCGTATCTCGCCGCGCATGGCAGGCCGATGCACCCGGACGATCTCGGCCTGCACGACTGCATCGTGATGCGCTTCGGCCAGGAGCTGTATGCCGAATGGCCGTTCAGCATCGATGGCGCGTTGAAGCGCGTGGCGGTGCGCGGGCGGCGCGTCGCCAACGACGGGGCGCTCGTGCGCGCGTGGTGCATCGCGGGGCACGGCGTCGCGCTGAAGTCGCTTGTCGACGTCGAGCGGGATCTGGCGTCGGGTGCGCTCGTCGAGGTGCTCGATGCGTTCTCGCCGGGCGACGTGGATCTGCAGATCGTCTATCCGGGAAGCGTCGCGCAGCCGCGGCGCGTGCGGGCGTTGATCGATAGACTCGCGCAGGCGCTGGCGTGAAAGCACGTGGCCCGCGCGGCCTGCGAGCCGTTGCGGCGCCGGTCTCACTGCGATCGCATCGAATGCGCGAGGGGGCGCAACGGCGGGCGGCATCGCGGGCCGAAACCGTCGTTCAGACCCGTTGCCCGCATTTCGTCATTTAGCTAATATTCAAAACGTAACCGAACCCGCACCTCATGGACGACGTCACCCGCATCAGCGCCTTGGCCAACGAAAGCCGTCTGGCCGTGCTGCGCTGGCTCAAGCAGCCGCGCAAGCATTTCCCGCCGCAACCGCATGGCGATCTCGACGAACTGGGCGTGTGCTGCACGTACATCACCGAGAAGCTCGGCATCGCGCCGGCCACGACCACGCGCCACATGCGCATCCTCGCGGACGCAGGGCTCGTGCAGGCGACCCGCGTCGGCAAGTTCACGTACTACAAGCGGATCGACGGCGCGCTGCAGCAGCTTGGCCGTGATCTCTCGAAACTCTGACCCTGACCGAGGCAACCGACATGGACGAACTTGCACTGCTGGCCGACGCCGATCGGCGCGCGCACGCGTATCTGGCCGCAACGAACGAGCGGCGCGCGTTTCCCGATGCGGCAGCGCTCGCCGGTCTCGCCGCGTTCGACGAACCGCTGCCCGACGTGGGCCGCCCGGCCGACGACGTGCTGCGCCTGCTGGACGAGCGCGGCACGCCCGCGACGGTCGCATCGAACGGCCCGAATTACTTCGGCTTCGTGATCGGCGCGACGCTGCCGGCCGCGGCAGCGGCCGAGCGGCTGATGCTCGCGTGGGACCAGTGCGCGTCGTCGTATGCGAATTCGCCGGTGGCGGCGACGCTCGAGCGCCAGGCCGCGCGTTGGGTCGTCGATGCGCTCGGGCTGCCCGCAGGCAGCGCGGTCGGCTTCGGCACCAGCGCGACGGCCTGTACGCTCGTCGCGCTGGTGGCCGCGCGGCGCGCGCTGCTCGCGCGCAAGGGCTGGAATATCGACGAGGATGGGCTGATCGGCGCGCCGGAAGTGAAAGTCGTGATCTCCGCGCTCGCGCACATCACGGTGAAGAAGGCGCTGCGCGTACTCGGCTTCGGGATGAAGCGCATCGTCGTCGCGCCGGTCGATACGCATGGCCGGATCGACCCGGCGCAGTTGCCGCCGCTCGACGACATGACCATTCTCTGCGTGCAGGCCGGCGAAGTGAACACCGGCGAATTCGATCCGTTCGCGGCATTGATTCCGCCCGCGAAGGCGGCCGGCGCGTGGGTGCACGTGGACGGCGCGTTCGGCCTGTGGGCGCGGGCGTCGTCCAAGCGCACGCTGACGGACGGCATCGACGGTGCCGACAGCTGGACGACCGACGGCCACAAATGGCTCAACACGCCGTACGACGGCGCGATGGTGATCTGCCGCGATGCGGCCGCGCTCGCCACCGCGATGAACAGCGACGCCGTCTATCTGAGCGGCGCGCAGGATGCGCAGAAGAACCTGAACCTCGAATTCTCGCGGCGCGCGCGCGGCATTCCCGTGTGGGCCGCGCTGCGCTCGCTCGGCCGCGCCGGCGTGGCGACGATGGTCGAGCGGCATTGCGCGCAGGCGGCACGCGTCGCGGACGGCCTGCGTGCGGCCGGCTACGACGTGCTGAATCGTGTCGTGCTGAACCAGGTGCTCGTGCGCGCCGGCACCGACGAGGAAACGGCGGCGATCGTCGAAGCCGCGCAGGCGTCGGGCGACGTGTGGTTCGGCACGACCGTGTGGCAGGGGCGGCCGGCGTTCCGGATCAGCGTGTCGTCGTGGCGCACCGAGGATGCACACATCGATCGTCTCGTCGCGTTGCTGACGAAGCTGCGCGGCGTACACGTGGGTTGAGTGTCGCGCTTCGTCCGCGGTTGAAATGGTTGCGTATGCAACTTTACTGCATGCGATGAGGGGCGACACGGCCTGCGGGGCTGCGTTATGTCTGCAAGCGCGAAAATGTCGGACAATAGCCGCTGCACCGGCCGCGTCGGCGCGGTGCGTTCAACCGAAGCATTCACGCTTGCGAGATCCCCATGTCGACTCCTTTTCCCCGGGAACTGCTGAAAGCCGCCGATATCGCGAAGATGGAACCGACGCGCGAGGTGCATTCGCTCAATCCCAATGCCGTTCGTCTGAAGCGACAACTCAGCGACTTGACCGGCCTGACGCAATTCGGCGTTCATCTGCTCACGCTGATGCCCGGTCACGAATCGGCCGAATATCACCGCCACCTGTACGAAGAAGAATTCGTGTACGTGCTGTCCGGCACCGGCACGGTGACGATCGGCGAGCGCGCCAGTGAGATCGGTCCCGGCGATTTTCTGGGATTTCCGCGCGGCGGCGAAGCGCATACGGTGCAGAACACTGGCGATGCGCCGCTGGAGTTGCTCGTCGGCGGGCAGCGGCTCGAACACGACGTATGCGAATACCCGCGCATCGGCAAGCGGCTTTATATCGCCGGCGAACTCGAAGAGTACGTCGAGCTGCCGAAACAGCGGTGACGCCCGATTGCACGTCATCTCCGGGGAAGAGTTGCAGCAGCAGGCCGCCTACCTCGATGAGTCAGATCCCTTTTCTTGCTTTTGCGCTCGCGGCGCTCGTGCCCGGCCTGGTGTGGGCGCGTTTGACCCACGATCCCGGGTCGCTCAAATATTCTGTTCCAATCGCCTACCTCGGTACTGCAGCGTTCGGGATCCCGCAATATCTGCTGGTCATGAAATACTGGCGCGTGTCCGTGTTTTCATCGTGCCTGTGCGGCAGCGTCACGGGGTTGTTGACGTGGATTGCCATCTATTTCATTTACACCGCCGTCCGGGATGACGATGTTTTCAAAGGCGGCTTGGCGGTCGTTTTCGGGTTTCTTGCGTTCGTGGGCCTGGGGGCCGTGGCGGGCTTCGTGTTCTGGCTCATGTACCGTTGGCAGTGATCCAAAGGACGAATTTGCTTCTCGCGGCCCCGTCGCGCTTATGATGCGGGAACGCCACTGACAGGGTTCACGCCATGGACGCGCCGCTCCCGCCGATGTCTTCCCCGATTGCCGAAACGGCTCCCGACACCGAAGCTGCCGCCGAGCCGCGCGCGTTGCGTGTGCACCAGCCGGTCGCGCTCGTCACCGGCTCGACGTCGGGGATCGGCGCGGCTGTCGCCCGCCGCCTGGCGGCCGACGGCTACGCCGTGATCCTGCATTCGCGCAGTTCGGCCGACGCCGGGCGTGCGATGGCGCGTGAACTCGGCGCGGCCTATGTGCAGGCCGATCTCGCAGACGATGCGCAGCGCGTGCGGCTGATCCGCGATGCGCTCGCCGTGCACGGGCGGCTCGACGTGCTCGTCAACAATGCGGGCGCCAGCCGCGTGATTCCGCATGACGACCTCGCGGCGGCCACGCCAGACGTGTGGCGCGAGATGCACGAGATCAACGTGATCGCGCCGTTCAGGCTCGTCGCCGAAGCGCAGGCCGCGCTGCGCGAGGCGGCGTCGCACGGGCGGGCCGGGTGCGTCGTGAACGTCAGTTCGCATGCGGGTGTGCGGCCGAAGGGTGCGTCGATTCCGTATGCGGCCGCGAAGGCCGCGCTCAATCACACGACGCGGCTGCTCGCGCGTACGCTCGCGCCGGCGATTCGCGTCAACGCGGTCGCGCCGGGGCTCGTCGATACGCCGCTGACCGCCGACTGGACGCAAGCGCAGCAGCTCTGGCGCGAGCACGCGCCGATGCGCCGCGCGGCGACGCCGGACGATATCGCCCAGACGGTCGCGATGCTCGTCGCCTCCGACTACGTGACGGGCGAGATCGTGATGCTCGACGGCGGGTTGAATCTGACGTGATGCAGTGATGCAGTGATGCGGCGATGCGGCGATGCGGGGATGCGGGGATGCGGCGGCGCGCAGGCAACGCATGTCGCGCAACCGCCAGGCCGTTCGAAGGCGCGCGCGATCAGCCGAGGTTCGACCGCAGCCGCGCGAGCGCCTGCTCGTGCGTGCGCTCGAACTTCAGCGGCGTGACCGCGATATACCCTTCGCCCAGCGCGACCGTTTCCGAATTCGCATCGTCCTCGCGCGGTGCGCGCGCGAGCTTCAGCCAGTGATATTCGATGTCGCGCGGATCGCGTCCCGACACGATCTCGACGCCCTGCAGCGTGCCCGCACCCTGGCTCGTCACCTTCAGGCCGCGTACGTCCCCGGCCGGTCGCGCCGGGAAATTCACGTTGAGGCACGCATCGCTGTCCCAGCCGGCGGCGACGAGCCGGCGGATGACGTCCGGCGCATGCGCGCGCGCCGTGTTCCACGGCACTGCGTTGCGATCGGCGAACGCCTGGCTCAGCGCGATGGCCGGCACGCCGACCAGCATGCTCGTCATGGCCGCGCCGACCGTGCCGGAAAACACCGTTTCGGTGCCGAGGTTCGCGCCGCGATTCACGCCGGACAGCACGACGTCGGGCCGCGCACCGTTCATCAGATGGCTGACCGCGATCGCGACGCAATCGCCCGGCGTGCCGCGCACAGCGAAGCGGTGCTCGCCCTTGCGATGCACGCGCAGCGGTTCGTGCAGGCTCAGCGAGTGCGACGTGCCGCTCTGATCTTCGGCCGGCGCGACGATCCACACTTCGCGCGCGAGTTGCGTGGCGACCTGTTCGAGTATTTCAAGGCCGGGAGCGTCGAATCCGTCGTCGTTGGTGGAGCAGGACACGGTCGAACAGCGGGCGGGTTTCTGGCATCGGGACGATCCTCGCGAAGGGCAATGAGAGGGGGTGCGGCATGGCGCAAGCCACAAGGCTAGCACTCCGGCGCGCGGATCGTCGTGTCGCGCCCGTGGCGCCGGTCGGCGCGGACGTGAAACGGGCGCATCGCGTGTGTTGCCGGTGTGGCGGCCGGACCCGCTCAGCCGAGCAGATGGCGCAGCAGGCCGGCCGACACGACGCCGACGATAACGGTCGGCAGGATCGACAGGCGCGTCGCCGCGACGAGCGTGATCGCGAGCGCGAGCAGATCGGCCGGGCGCGTCGACACGAAGGCCGGCGCGATCACCGAGATCAGCACGCAGCCCGGCACGTTCTCCATGACCGACGCCATCCGCGGGCTCAGCGTGCGGTTGCGCAGCAGCACGTAGCCGAGGATGCGCGACAGGTAGGTGGTCGACGCCATCAGCACGATCGTCGCGACCGTGCTGAAATCCGGAAGCTCAGGCATCGCGCGGCTCCCACAGCAGCGCGGCGATCAGCCCCGCGCATGCGCCGGCGGCGACATACCACGCGCCGGGCAGCGCGAGATGGGTGGCCGCCGCGACGACGAGGCTCACGAACCATGGGCGGCTCGCGCGCACGCCTTTCCACATGCCGCGCAGCAGCACCAGAAACACGGCCGTGAACGCCATGTCGAAGCCGTATTGTTCGACGTTGCCGATCGTCGGGCCGACCGCCGCGCCGAGCGTGGTCATCGAGATCCACGTCAGGTAGAGCCCCGAGCACACGCCCGCGTAGTAAGGGACGCTGATGTGCGCGGCCGAGCGCGAGCGCGCGTCGGCGAGCGACATCGCCCAGCTCTCGTCGCACATGAAGAACAGCGCGAGGAACGCACGGCGGCGCGGCAGGCGCCGGATATACGGCTCGAACGCGGCGCCCATCAGGATGTGGCGCGAATTGACGAGGAACGACATCGCGACGATCAGCGCGATGTGCGGCGGCGATGTCCACAGATGGATCGCCGCGAATTCGGAGCCGCCGCCGAAGTTCAGGCCCGTCATCATCGGCACCTCGAACAGGCTCAGCTCCTTTTGCGCCGCCTGTGCGCCCAGCACGAGCGCGAACGGCACGAAACCCAGCATGACAGGCAGCGCCGCGCGCAACCCGCGACCCATCTCGGCAAGATACGCGGGCTTGTCGCGAAGCCCGGACGACGTTGAAACGCTACTGCTCATCACTCCTCCTTCGGGGGAGGGATTGTCTGCTTTTTTGACTCGAATCGGATTGCGTTGTCGCCAGATATTTCGCAGAATTTGGCATCGAACGCTTGATACATGATTTTTTTGGAATCAGATGCCAAATGAAACTGGATGCCATCGACCGCCGGATCCTGAGCGCGCTGCAGCGCGACGGCCGCATGCAGAACGTGGAGCTGGCGCACGAGGTCGGGTTGTCGCCGTCGCCGTGCCTGCGGCGCGTGCGGCTTCTCGAGGAAGCCGGCGTGATCGAGAAATACGTGGCCGTGTTGAACCCGGCGAAGGTCGGCAAGGGGCTGACGATCTTCACGCGCGTATGGCTGAAGGGACAGGACGCGGAATCGGTGAACCGTTTCGCCGAGGCCGTCCAGCAGATGCCGGAAGTCGTCGAATGCCACCTGATGGCCGGCGACTGCGATTTCCTGCTGCGCGTCGTCGCGGCCGACATTGACGATTACCGGCGTTTCCAGATGGAATACCTGACGCGCATTCCAGGCGTGCTCAGCGTGAAGACCGACATTCCGATGCAGAAGGTCAAGCTCACGTCGGCGCTCCCGACCTGACTCTATGCGACCACGCGGCGGCGCGTCGAAGCGCGGTCATCGCGCGGTGACAATCGCCGGATAAACTGATGGGGTGAGTCGCGTCGCACGGATTGTTCGTGTGGCCGCGCATTGTTCGATGTGCAAGCAACTAACGGTCAATGCCGACGCGATCGGCCAAACGGCGCGGCGCGCCGGTCATACGTCGGAGCGAATGCGTTTCTTCCTGTCGAGCCTTACATGCAGCCATTCAATACGCCGTGGAATTCGCTGGAAATCGTCAAGCTCGTGCTTGGCGTGCTGACACCGTTGTCGGTCGCGTGTCTCGGCTGGCTCGTCGCGCGCCGGCTGAAGCGGCTCGAACTCGTACAGTGGACCAACCAGCGGCTGATCGAGAAGCGGCTCGCGCTGTACGACACGGTCGCGCCGCAGCTCAATGCGCTGCTGTGCTTCTATACGTGGATCGGCTACTGGAAGGACATCTCGCCGGACGACGTGATCCGCGCGAAGCGCGACCTCGACCGCACGTTCCACATCTACCGCTACCTGTTCGACGACGATGTATACGACGCGTATCACACGTTCATCCATGCGCTGTTCGAGATGCATACGGGGCCTGGCCGCGACGCGCGGATCCGCTCGCTGATCCACGCGCCCGACGGCGACCGCAGTGTGCACGGTTCGTATGAATGGAAGCCGGCGTGGTCCGAGCGTTTCTCGACCGCGAATGTCATGCCCAGGGACGACGTGCTGCGCCATTACACGCAACTGATGGAACGGCTGCGCGTGGCGCTGGGCGCGACGCGCTGAAGGCTTCGGTGCCTGCGCGCCCGCGCACGTGAAGCAGAGGCGGCGCACGGTGGCGGCTGATATGCCCGCGTCATCACCTCTCTGCTGCCTGCGTCAGTGGCGCCCCGCCACCGCGAGCCGCGCGGCGAGACCGACGAACACCGTGCCGAGCAGATATTGCGGCACCTTCGATGGCCGGCGGCGCGCGCCGATCCGCCGGCTCAGCCGGCTCGCGGAGAGAATCACCGCGCCGTTCACGACGATCCCGATCAGGTTGAGCACGGTCGCAAGCACGAGAATCTGCACGGCGATCGAGCCGTGATCGGGCCGCACGAACTGCGGAAACAGCGCGAGGACGAACAGCGCCATCTTCGGGTTCAGCAGGTTGGTCGTCAGCCCTTGGCGGAAGATCACCGCGGTCGAACGGCGACGTTGCGACGCGATGGGCGACAGCGTGGTTGCATCCGAACGGAACGTTTTCCACGCGAGATACAGCAGATACGCAGCGCCCGCGAAGCGCACGACGTCATACGCGAGCGGCACCGCGACGAAGAGCTGCGACAGCCCGAGCGCCGCCGCGAGCGCATGGCAGTAGGTGCCGGCCTGAATGCCCGCGAGCGTCGCGAAGCCGGCGCGGCGGCCCTGGCTCACGCTGCGGGACGCGATCAGCAGCATGTCGGGGCCGGGTGTGGCGGTCAGCGCGAGACACGCGCCGGAGAACAGCACGAGCGTGGAGAGATCGATCACGGGAAACCCTTTCGCCGACGAGGCGTGAAAGGGAGATCAGTTTAGGAACGCCGTCGCGGGCAGTCAACCGTGACGCGAGAGACGGCCGGCGCGGTATGGCTTCGCGATCGCGCCGGCCGCGGCTCTCACTCGGCGACGTGCGTCATGCCGGGCGCCGGCACGGCCGGTACGCCGGCCGCGCGCGCATCGGCGGGCATCGCCCACGCGAGCCATTGCGTGCGCAGCAACACGAGCGCGGCGCATGCGCTGCGAACGCGAAATCGGCGACGGCGATCGCGGTGAGCAGCACGATCAGCGCGCGCACGCCGCTGACGCGGTCCGCGATGAAGCCGCCGAGCGGCCGCACGATCGCGCCGAGGAACGCGAGCAGCGACATGAACAGGCCGGCGTCGATCTTCGGCATCTGGTACAGCGACGTCAGCAGCAGCGTGACATACGACGACATGCCGACGAAGCCGCCGAACGTGATGCTGTAGATCAGCATGATGACCCACGTGTCGCGCTCGGCGAGCACCGCGCGATAGCGGGCGGGCAGGATCGCGATCGCGAGCAGCGCGCCCATCACCGGCAACAGCAGGACGCCGGTCTTGCCGACGCCGAACAGCCCGCCGTGCACGGCCAGCACGAGCGCGACGAGGCCGACGAGCGTGATCGCGAATGCGCCGAGCGCGCGTGGCACGCTGCCGGACTTCTCGCCGCGGTCGTCGGCCCAGGCGACGATCGCGACGCCCGCGATCGCGAGCAGCGGCAGTGCGGCGGCCGTCGACAGCTTCCAGCCGACTGCCGCCGCGATGTGCGGAAACATGAAGCCGTCGAGGACCGCGCCGATGTTGCCCGCCGCGGCGAGGCCGAGCACGAGCCCCTGCACCTTCGGCGGATAGCTGCTGCCCGCCATCGGCAGCGCCACCGCGAAACTGGCGCCGCCCATGCCGAGGAACACGCCGAGGACGAGCAGCAGCGCATACGACGGCGTGCCGGGCACGCACGGCAACACGACGGACGGCAGCGCCGACAGCACGACGCCCATCAGCGCGATGCTGCGCCCGTTTGCGGACTGGTACAGGTTGCCGAGCGTCACACGCAGGATGGCCGCCGCGAGCACCGGCACCGCGACGAGAAAGCCCTGTTGTGCGGCGGACATCGCGATGTCCTTGCCAATGAACGGCGCGAGCGGGCCGTACAGCACCCAGACCGTGAAGCCGGTATCGAAATACAGGAAGCACGCGAGCAGCGAGCGCCAGTTGCCGCTCTGCAGGGAGGTGCGCAAACGCGTCATGGTGAAGACCTCTGCGAATTGCCGGTCGGACACCGGCGGGATCGGTCGGAACATCGCGAGGCGCCGCGTCGCGGCGTCAGGGTCGTTGTTGGCAATATGTATGCCAGCACGCGCGAAATGCCGCGAATGCGGTGTCCGGCCTGCTTCGGCGCGGCATTGGAGAGGTTCGTCAGCGCTCGACGCGACAAAGGGGGCGGCACTGGCGGCGTGCTGCCCGGAACGCGGATCCTCTGCGCACGGATTAAGTGCGGCGCGAGATCCCGCCGGCGATCACGTTCGCTCGCCTAGTGGGGCCTGCGTCGAGACTCGGAGACGGGCCGGTTTCGGAAGGGGGATCGCGCGAATTCCCGGCAACGCCGGGTGACGGCATCGGGATCGTGTGCCGGTTGAACTGCTGACCGGTGAAGGGCCGAAGTCGGGCAATTCCGGTGTGATGCGGTCGGGCCTCGGTGTCGCTCGGCCTCGGGCACGGTGGGGCTGCTTTCGTGTGGCACAGCCGGGCGCGCAGCGGTCCGGCGCGCCCCGCAGCAAGAAGCGGCGGCGTGCCGGATCGCTGCGTAGCTCAGCCTTTCGCGACGATGTCGATGCGCAGCGCTTCGCCGCCGCCGACGATCGCCAGCAGCCGATCGACGTTCGGGTGCGCGCCCGGACGATTGCGCGCGTCGGCCGTATGCTCGGCGAACACCGCGAGGCCGTGTTCGGCCGCTTTCGCGTCGAGGGAGCCGAATGCCTGCTTCAGATAGTGGTACACCGCGAGCGAGCCCTGCTTGCCCGGCTGGTTCTCGATGGTCGCGACCACGTCGCCGTTCGCGCCGACGAGATCGATGTGCGCGATGCCGTCGATGGCCGGCAGTTGCGCGAGGTTGTCCTTGAATACTGGGGTCGGTCGAATCACTTGAAGCACTCGGTCGGTTGGGGGTTTGATCATAGGTCGAGGTGACCGACCGTATGTTATCTGATCAGCTACGGTGCACTCTTCGGCGTCACCGAGCTCGCAGCGCATTGCGAATGCCAAGCCCAATTCGCGAAATAATCTCCTGGACGATGGAGCATACTACGTACCCGAGGCACGACCGGAGGACACGATGGGCACCATAAGCATGCAAGCGATCGTGAGCAATACGACGATTCAAGTCGTTTTTACGCCGGGTGACGCGGAAGCTACGATTTACATCGTGAACGGAGAGCATGGCTCGTATCAACCCCGCCATATGGACGTTCGCGAATATGGCGAAGCCGGAATGTCCGCCGAGGACATTGTCCGGCACCTTCTCGAAGTCGTTTCAATTTCCGTCGAGGAGCTTGATCGCATGCGTCCCGGCTGAGCCGGCTCGGTCGCCGCGGTGGCGAGCCGGCGTGTAGAGCGCGTCAACAAAACGCCCTCGACGTTGCAGGCAGCGCCCCCGAGGCGCTCGTTTCGGTCGACGAGCTTGCTCGCGATCGGATGTCGCGCCCAGCCGCACCATCATTCCCCGTTGGGCACGTTCGGGTTCTACATCTCGTACCGCAACGTTGCCATGACGCTGCGCGGCGCCCCCGGCATGTTGAGGTTGGGGCTCGAGCCGTGTGCCGAAACGATATAGCCCTTGTTGAACAGGTTGTAGAGGTTCAACTGGAGCGACATCGGCCCGTGCGCGTACCAAGCCATCATGTCGGCCGTCACGTAGCCCGGCAAGGTCACAGTGTTCTGCGGATCGGCCATGCGCGCGCCGACGAAGTTCAGGCCGCCGCCGACGCCGAAGCCGCTGCCGAGATTCTTGGTCAGCCACAGGTTGCCGGAGTGGCGCGGAGTGAGCGTTGCGCGTTTGTCCTGCAACGCCGCGGTCGACTTGGTGACGGTCGCATCCAGGTACGCATAGCCTGCCAAAACGCGCCAGCCGTGGCCGAGTTCCGCGGCCCCGCTGAGTTCCATACCGTCGGTCCGCTGCTCACCGATCGGAATCAGTGCCGTGCTGGTCGCATTGGCGACCTTGATGTTGCTGCGATCCAGCCGGAATACGGATATCGTCGTGGTGGCCTTGCCGCCAAGCCAGTCGTACTTCGCGCCGATCTCGGTGTTGGTCGTGGTTTCCGGAGCGAGTTCCGCATTGTTGGCCGCCAGCGAAAACGCCTCGCCGGAAGGCTGGAAGGAGCGGCTCCACGACACGTAATACGACTGCGTCGTGGTCGGCTGCCAAACCAGGCCCAGGCGTGGGCTCCATGCCGTGTCCGTACGCGACAGCCCCGGCTGCTTGGGACGTCGGTCGATCGTTTCCTGCTCGAAGCGATCGTAGCGGATGCCGAGCAGCGCCTTCCACTGATCGTTGAAGCTGATCAAGTCCTGCGTGTAGAACCCCAGCGTCTTGAAGATGCCGAGGTTGTTGGCGGCCGGCGTGGACGACGTGTGGAGCGGCAGCGTCGGCAAGGCCGGCGTGAACAGGTCGAAGTTCATCGGCTTTCCGTTCGCGCCGGTGACGGGAGCGGAATAATTGACGAGATCCTTGTTCTGCTGGCCGAATTCCATCCCGTACAGCAACTCGTGCTTCATGCCGAACAGCGTGGCCTTTTGCGTGAGATCGGTCTGGTTGAACCAGCCGTGTTCCTCACGATAGACGTTGCCGTGATTCAGCGTAAAGGTCCGGTTCGCTTCGTTGACGCTGCCGACGAGCGTGTTGTTCCGGTCGAGCGAATAGTGGTAGTAGCGAGTGGCGTTGCGGATCGACCACTGCTCGTTGAACTCGTGCTTGATCGTGGCGGTGCTCGAGTAGACACGCGACCGCGTGTAGTCCACCTCGCCGGCATTCGCCGCACCGTAATAGGCGGATGCCGGCACGTCGACCGGTCGTCCCTTGTAGGCCGGGATGCCGAAGTCCGTCACACGGCGATCTTCGAGGTAGTCGGCTTGCAGCAACACGGTCGTCTTGGGCGCGATGCGAAATTCGAACGACGGTGCGACCGCCGTGCGATTCAGAAACTGCTGCGAGCGATAGCTCTTGGCCTCTTCGTGCGCGCCGGTTATCCGGAAGGCGGCCGCGCCGTTTGCGAGCACCCGTCCGACATCGGCTTCGACTCGGCGATCGGCCCACGAACCGTAGCTGATGCCAAGATTGGTGACGTCGACTCCGGGCTTTTTCGTCACACGATTAATTAGTCCACCTGAAGAACCTCGGCCATAAAGAACGGCGGCGGGGCCCTTGACGACCTCAACCCGATCGACGTTCGAGAGATCGCGGAAATACAGTGCATCGTCGCGAATGCCATCGACGAACTGGTCGGCGATCGCGGAGAAGCCACGAATGGTCATCTGGTCGCGCTGACCGTCGCCGGTCGAGAAGCCAACCCCGGCCACGTTCTTCAGGACGTCCTGCAACGAGTTTGCATGCTGATCGCGCATCACTTCGGCCGTGACCACGTTGACCGTCTGCGGGATATCGCGCAGCGGCGCATCGATCCTGGTCGCGCTGACTGCGCTGGACGGGTTGTAGCCTTCTCCCGGATCGCGAATCGAACTCGCGCTGACGGACACGGCCGGCAGCACGTCGGCGGCCGGGCTTGCCGGCGCCGGCGCGCTTTCCTTTGCGAAGACCGCACCCACCAGGATCGGCTGGCACGCGGCGGCGGCCAGAACGGCGCGTCGTGCCGGTTGCAATACTCGTCTCATCGTCCACCCTGTCGTATGTAATAGTTCGTAATTCCGTAACGCGACGCATTATCATTTGAAAGGAAAGGAAGGTCAACAAGTGTTGCGTAGCTGCAAGGCTATTGATTTGTCTGATGTTTTGTTCGATGACAAGCTTGTTCCACGTATGCGCCCGGCTCACGGCATAGGCGTTAAAAATCCGCTTGGACTCACCTCGTTTATCGACGTCCGTAGTCGAGCCATCATCACGTCAGCGCCGTAGACGCAAAGATGGCCGCCAGCATTGACGTGTATGCCGGCGAGCCGGTGTGTAGAGTCGGCTAGCAAAACTCTGTCGCGGTCATCGGCACCGTGTCGGGCGAACGCGCAACAGCGCGAGCGGATGCCGGCCGAGCGTGACACCCATCGCGTTGTAGTCCGGACGACGCGCTCGCGGACGGACATGATGCCAACGCGGGTGAACAGCGCCTTGGCCTGCGCTTCGTTGAGTAGCTGACCGGCAAGTCGGCCAGGTCCACCGCGCCCGCCTTCCCGGCAGATTCGGCCGCAGCGGCGCATACCTGCCGGCGCCTGAGCTACAAGGCGCAGGATGTCAAGGGCGTCGGCCGCGGTGGCCAGCTACAGCTGAACCGATGCTCAGAGCCGGCGTTGCATGCGCTGGCCGGTTTCCGATCCATGATGTGTCGGTGCGCTGCCCGTACGCGTCGAATCGAGTGCTTCAGGTGGGTCATGTCATCCATGCGGAAGCGGTGCGGGAGGGCGGCGCGTAGGGCGGTGCCGCGCCAAGTCGCAGCGCGCCGACGCGGGCGCCGAACGCGTGCCATCGGTTCGATCGCGAGATTACGATCGCTGTGTCGATCTGCGCGATCAGCACGGCGATGCATCGGGTCGGCCGTGTGAAAGGGTGCTGGGCCGGCGCAGCGGTATCGGCCACGTGTGCGGAAGCAGGGCGGCGTGTCGGATTCACCGGAATTCGCGCGCGCGCTTCATTACCGCCCAGTACCGGTCAGCATGCCCGCGTCGCGCGAGCGCTCGATGTCGGGGCTGCGATACGCGAGTTCGGGAATCTCGGCGAGCCGCGACGCATGCACCTGTCGCGGTGCCAGCCCATAGAACTTCTGGAAGCTCATGATCAGCGGCGACCACTTGTCCGGATCGATGCGGTCCGGATGACCGTCCATCAGCAGGTCGGGATGCACGTGCACGCGCTGGATGCGCAGCTCGAACACGCGGATGCGGCCGCGCAAGTCGGGCATGTCGTCGCCGATCCCGTGCGTGGCCGCGACGACCGCCTCCAGATGCACAGGACATTCGAGCGCGCGCGGCGGCGCGACGGTTTGCGATGCCGTTTCGGCCAGCCCAGCCGTGCCGAACTTGTCGGGTTCGAATACGTACCCCTTCGCGCGCTTGCCATCGGGCACCGGGTACGTGCCCGTCGTGCGCGCGATACGGTCGACCGCGTCCGCCTGCGCCGACGATGGCAGGTTCAGCACGCATTCGCCGGTGCGTAACAGGTTGCGGGTGGTCTGCGAGCTGGCGGCGATTCCGATCACGCCGCGCCAGCCGAGCCAGAACGCGGACGAGATCGGTGCGAGATTGGCCGTGCCGTTTTCGTTCAGCGTGCTGACCAGCACGACGGGCGTGCCGAAGTAGAGAATGTTTGGTTCGGTGACGCAATGCGGCGCATTCATGGTTGAGTCCTTCGCTGACGGGATCGGTTCACATGCTGATCCCGTCGCGACGGCGCGGCGCTCCGAATCTTGTCGTGTCATTCCGAAAGGTACGCAAAGGCGCGGTGGCGCCCGCCCGGACCGGCCGGCAGTGCGCGGGCTTTTCCGCTACAGTAGGAAATCGAAGGCTGCACGCATCAGGCTGGCGCGTGCAGTCACGTTCCGCCAACGCACACGAGGGCCCGATGGACACCGAGCAACGCTATACCGCCAACGCGCCGACCCGCGCGGAAGTCGACGCACTGAGCGGCGCAACCGTCATCGAATTCGGCGCGAACTGGTGCGGAATCTGCGCAGGCGCGCAGCCCGCGATCACGGCGTCGTTCTCCGAGCATCCTGCCGTGCGGCACCTGAAGATCGAGGACGGCCCCGGCCGTCCGCTCGGCCGCTCGTTCGGCGTGAAGCTGTGGCCGACGCTGGTATTCCTGCGCGACGGGGTCGAAGTCGCGCGGGTCGTGCGCCCCGCCGACGCGAAGCAGATCGAAGCCGAAGGCTTCGCCGCGCTGGGCTGAGGTCATGGCAATGCAACAGGCCATCACGCATGTCGGCGTCGATACGCGCGGCAGCGGCCTCGTCGAAATCACGCCGCAGGTACGAGCATTCGTCGACCAGCAGGCGATCCGCACCGGCCTGCTCACCGTGTTCTGTCGCCACACGTCGGCGTCGCTGCTGATCCAGGAGAACGCGGATCCGTCGGTGCAGCGCGATATCGAACGCTATTTCGCGACGCTCGCGCCCGAGGACGACACGCGATACGAGCACGACACCGAAGGCGCCGACGACATGCCCGCGCATCTGCGCACGGCGCTCACGCAAGTGCAACTGTCGATTCCGGTCGAGCACGGGCGCATGGTGCTCGGCACGTGGCAGGGGATCTATCTGTTCGAACATCGGCGCGCGGCGCACCGGCGCGACGTCGTGCTGCATCTGATCGGCGAGTAGGCGCGTAGCAGGGCAAAGCGGCGAACGCGCGATGCCGCGTTGGCGCGGCTCAGGCGAGCAGCTTCTCGACGAGCGCGCCGAGTTCGCGCAGGTGAACCGGCTTCGGCAGGAACGCGTCGAACACCCGCTGGTTTTCGCGCAGCGCTGCCGATTCATACGCGCTGACGCCGAGGATCGCCGGATGCCGGCCGTCGTCGTCGGGTTCCGCCACCGCGCGAATGCGCCGCGCCACGTCGAATCCGCTCAGGTCCGGCAGTTCGAGATCGAGCACGACGAGGTCGTAGCGGCCCGTTCCGAAGCGCGCGACACCTTCCTGTCCGGTGCCGCACAGATCGGCCTCGATGCCGAGCGCCGACAGCATCGCGCCGAGCGTTTCGCGCGCGTTGTCGTTGTCGTCGACCACCAGTGCGCGCCGCCCGAGGTGCGCCAGCACCGGCGGCAGCGCGGGCATGTCGGCCGCGCTGCCGCCCGCGCCCGTATCGACGCCGGGTACTTCGACGGGCAGCGTCACGACGAACTCGCTGCCTTCGCCGACCACGCTGCGCACGTCCACATGCCCGCGCAGCGTCGTCACGATTTCGCGCACGACCGCGAGCCCCATGCCGATCCCGTCGACGTGCAGTCCGACCGCGTCGTTCGCACGATAGAACGGCTCGAAGATTTTCGACAGATGCTGCTTCGCGATGCCGGCGCCGGTGTCGCGTACGGCGATCCTCACCTGCTGGCCGGCCGGCGCATCGGCGAGCGTGATCGCCACCGTGATCGAGCCGCCGACCGTGTACTTGACCGAGTTCTCGATCAGGTTCGACAGCACCTGCCGCAGCAGCTTGCGATCGGAGCGGATCGCGAGGCCGGGCGGCTCGACGAGCTGCGTGACCGAGATCCGTTTCGCCACGATCTTCTCGCGCAGCGGTTCGAGCACTTCGGCAAGCAGCGGCGCGACGCCGACGGTATCCAGTTCGGCGATGCGCTTCGTCGAGCGCAGCTTGATGTAGTCGGTGAGGTCCTTGACGAGCGCTTCGAGCGACAGCGCCGAATTCTGTAGCCGCCGGATCGTCTTCAGGTTCGCGTCGGACTGCGCTCGCGCGAGCAGGATCTCGATCGATCCGCAGATCGCCTGCAGCGGCGTGCGCAGCTCGTGGCTGACCATTCCGAGGAACGCGTTCTTCGCCTCGATCATCTCGAACGCGCGGTCGGACGCCTTGCGTTCCGCGTCGAGCGCCGCGTGTTGCCGTTCGAGCAGCTCGTCGCGCGTGCGCATCGTATAGAGCAGCAGCAGGAACAACGCGCAGAGAATCACGCCGAGCACGATGCCGAGGATCAGGATCGCGCGCTGCTTGTCCTTCAATTGATGGAACGTGAAATCGCGCTGCGCCATTTCGATCGCGCGGAAGTAGTTCGCGAGGCCGTTGACCTTCGGCCAGTACGCATTGACTTCGTCGATTACCTGCCGCGCCTGCGTCGGCGCGTCGCGCAGCTGCGGCACCTCGCGCTTCAGGCGCATCATGAATTCGCCGAGCGCGTCGATCTCGTTGCGCGCGCGCGGAATGCGCAGCCAGTATTCGGACACTTCGGACGGCCGCTGCAGGAATCCGAACGACACCGACAGGCTGTCGAGCTGCACCTGTACGTGATCGAAGTCTTCGTCCTCGTGCGTCGCGTACAGGATCAATTGCCGGTCGAAGCGCGTGTAGACGTTGCGGTACTGCGCGGCGGTCCAGAACACGCCTTCGCGCGGCCCCTCGAGCACGCCCTCGTTGACCGAGGTGGCGAGGAGATCCCACAGCAGGAACGCCCACGCGGCGAATCCCATGATCCACAGCGAGCCGAGGACCAGGATGATTTTTCTATTTTTCCATCGCCGCCGCGTCATTTCACTTCACGGTCAGACCGATGATCTGCCATGCGAACTTGGCTTCGCCGAGCGGCGTTTTCAGCTCGTCGGGATACTGGTCGCGCGGATACATGATCCACAGCGGGCCGTAGTTGTCGTTGCCGAGCACCTTGCCGTTCATCGTCCGCGCGAGGATCACGCCGTACTTGTCGGCGTCGGAGACGGGAATCGTGAACGTGTATTCGTCGATGCAGCGGAATTCGATCTGCGTGCCTTGCGCGCCGACCGTCTTCAGCACGTCGGACAGGCGCGGTCCGGTGAAGGTCGCCTTCGGCGTCCAGCTCGTCGACGTGACGATCGTATGCTGCGGCAGCGCCATCAGCGCCTGCTCGGAAAAGACGTAGGTCGTCTTCCCCTGCTGGTTGCTCTTGCTGATCTTGCCGTCGACGGTGAACGTGAACGACGAAGCGGCCCATGCCGCGGCGGCCATCCCGAGCAGGCAGGCCGTCAGCAGGCTTTTGGTCCAGATGGTAGAAATGCGCATGTCTTTCCCCTCGGTCTGATGGTTGGTGTAGCCGGTTGTCGTCCCGGCGTCGGTTTCCGGTTCTCAGTTCGTGGCCGCCGCGGCCGGCAGCGTGAGTTTCAGTTCGCGGGCGACTTCCGCGAACAGGATCGGCAGGCGCACCGGCTTTTCTTCGCAGCGCGCGTTGTAGTGCGACACGATGTGCGCGATCTCGTCCTCGCTCGCTTCGCCGGTCGAGATCTTGCCGGTCAGCAGGAAGATCGGCGCGCCGCTGTTCTCGCTCGAGCGGATGCTGCGCACGAGTTCGGCGGCCGTCTGGTCGCCGAGCATCCAGTCGAGGATGTAGCCGTCGAAATCCTCGACTTCCAGCGCCTTGCGGAAGCTCGCGCCGTCGAAGTACGGAATCGCGTTCACGCCTTTCTCGATGAAATATTCGCAGACCGTTTCGGCGACATCGTGCGAATCGTCGACCACGGCGATCCGCGCCGCATACACGTTCGGCTGCGCCGAGCGCAGCTCGATCACGTCGACCGGATACGTGCGGCCCTCGCGCGCATGCTCGCGTTCGGTGACGATCCATTCGCCCTGCCATTGCAGCGCGACGAAATCCGTTTCGATCTGGCTGGTGGCCTTCGTCGAGATCGCTGCGCGGCAGCGCAAGCGTTTCGATTCGATCACGAACGTCGCGTCGATCATCTCCGCCGCGGCCGGCTGCGTGCCCTTGTCGTCGAGCAGGATCGCGGGCGGCACGCCGAAGTGCGTCGCGATGTCCTGCAACTGCGACAGGTTCCACGGGATCAGGCCTTTCATCTTGCGCGTGACGACCGAGAAGCTCAGACCGAGCACGTTCGCGATCGTCGTGTTGTGACTTCGCGGCGGAATGCCGTTCCGGTTCAGGAGATCGCGCACCTTGTTGGCGGTGATGAGATCAACGTTGGCCTGCTCGGTGGTGGACATCTCGATGGGGTCTCCAGGGGTTTTGGCGAGGAAGAGCATATCAAAGCTGACGCGCTACGCAAACTTCAAACACGCGAATGCCCTTGACATGCCATTTTTCTCCATTATTATTGCTCACCACGTCACTATTGTTTGCTGCGTCATGTTTGGAGATCGATGCCGGCACAGTCGGATCAGCGCAGAGCGGCAGCAATGAAGCAGTGACGGAACGATTCGAAGAGAGAACCTGAGAGAACCTGAGAGAACCTGAGAGAGCCTTGGCAGCGTGTCGGCGTGCGCGGATTGTATCCGCTGCGCCGCGCGCAACCGGGTAAACGCTCGCGGGGATGGGATAGCTCGAAGAATTGCGGCGCCAATAAAACTTGAGGAAAGTACCAATGTATCGCCGTTTACTCGCACCGGGGCTGCTGTTGCTGTTGGCCGCGTGCGCGCAGGATCCGTCGGTTACCGCCGG
>NZ_LPDI01000017.1:0-6606 GCF_001528895.1 Burkholderia sp. MSMB1078WGS
CTCGCCGGGCCGCAGCAGGTTCGCCATCAGCAACCCGAGCAGCAGCGAGACCAGCGACGCGGTGACGAACCAGCCGATCGATTTCGCGAACACGCGCCCGACCGACGCCGCGTCGCCCATGTGCGCGATGCCCACGACCAGCGTGGAGAATACCAGCGGCCCGATCACCATCTTGATCAGCCGCAGGAACACGTCGGACACGAGCGAGATGTAGCCGGCGATTTCGGCGGCGGCTTTCCTGTCCGGAAAGCTCGTGAAGATCATGTAGCCGATCACGATGCCTGCCGCCATCGCGATCAGGATCCAGACGGCTGCAGCATTCTTTTTTCGCATCGTGAGCCTCCCATGCAGCGGTTTCGCAATCGGGGATGGGAGGACGATACAGGACCAGAATCGCGATGAACAGTGCAACCGGCTCCGGGTTTGCGCTAGCGTCGGATATGTCCGGGTGGGCGACGGCGATTGCGCCGGTGGCGCTTCGTGCCTGCGGCAGCGGGCGCAACCGGATACGGATTGATGCGGCGCAGCAGATCGCCGGTTCGGCGGCCGCCGGAGGGCGGTGGGCAGCGCCGCGCCATTCGCCCTAGTCGTGCGCCCGCGGATCCAGCAGGCTCGTGTTGAAATCGCACGACTGCGCGGCGAGCCGGACGATCTCGGCGATCAACGAATGGGCGCGTTCGGCGCGATGCAGCGCGACGTAGCGAACCGGCGGCAGCGCCGGCTGCGTGCGCACGATCTCCAGCGCATCGCAAGCGACGAGGTGCGCGACGCATGCCTTCGGCAGATAGCTGATTCCGAGCCCCGACAGCGTCAGGCCGATCTGCGCGAGCAGGCTGTTGCTCGACAGCACGCGCTGAGTCGCGACGCCGTGTTCCTGCAGAAAGCGCGTGTACAGGTGCCCGGTGCCCGACAGGTTTCCCTGCAGGATCAGCGGAAACCGCGCGAGGTCCGTCAACGACAGGGCGGCCCGGGACGTCGGCACGAATCCGGCTGCGCACATCCACGCGTTGTCGACCTCGCCGACCGCCGTCGCCGTGAACGCGTCCGTCGCATGAATCTGCGGGACCACGATCAGATCGATCGTGTCGGCCGCGAGCCGATCGCGCAGCGTCGCGGTCAGGTCCACCTCGGCCTCCACGTGCACGCGCGGATACGCGGCCTGGATCGCCGCGATCAAGCGCGGCAGCCACGTCAGCGCGGTCAGTTCGGTCACGCCGATCCGGACATGCCGTACCAGCGCTTCCTTCGAGCTCATCCGCTCGACCACGCGGTCGCGCTGTTCGAGCAATGCCTTCGCATGGTCGAACAGCTCCGCGCCCTTGTCGGTGAGCCGCGCGCTGCGATGCGCGCGATCGAACACGGTCAGGTCGAACGTGCGTTCGAGTTCCTGGATCCGCTTCGATACGGCCGACTGCGTCGTGTTCAGGCGCGTCGCCGCGGCGTCGAACGAGCCGAGCTGCACGATCCAGTACAGCGCTTCCATCTGCTTGAACGTCAGCATCGCGAGTCACTCGATAGATGAAGAAAAGCGATATGTTCTCATGTCAAAAAATCGCTTTTTTTACATATTTCGGCTGTTTAAGGTGCTCCCGTGGCGTCGCCGGGCGCGTGCGTTCACCAGAAAACGCGCCGCATCGCACCCATCGTTCAATCGACCCCTCATTCCTGGAGACTGCATGGACACCGTCATCGATTCCCCGCCCGCCGCCGGCGCCGCCCGCAAGCCGCGCGTCGGTCTTGCGTGGCAGATCGTCATCGGCCTCGTCATCGGCATCGCGACCGGGCTCGTGCTGAACCGGTTTCCTCAATTGCGCGACGCCGCCGTGTCCGGGTTGCTGCAGCCGGCCGGCGACATCTTCATCAAGCTGGTGCGGATGATCGTCGTGCCGATCGTGTTCACGAGCATGGTGATCGGCATCGCCGGCGTGGGCGACGGCAAGTCGCTCGGCCGTCTCGGCATCAAGACGCTGCTCTATTTCGAAGCGATCACGACGATCGCGATCGTGCTCGGGCTCGTGATCGGCAACGTGTTGCAGCCCGGCGTCGGCACCGACATGTCGCAACTCGGGCACACCGACATCTCCCGTTACCAGCAGACCACGCAACAGGTGCAGCAGGCGCACCACGGGCTGATGGCGCTGGTGCTCGGCATCATCCCGGACAACATCGTCGCGTCGATGGCGAAGGGCGACCTGCTGCCGGTGATCTTTTTCTCGCTGCTGTTCGGGCTTGGGCTGCAGTCGGTGCCGGAAGAGCATCGCAAGCCGGTGCTCGCGATGCTCAAGGGCGTCGCCGACGCGATGTTCAAGGTGACGAACATGGTGATGCGCTATGCGCCGGTCGGCGTGTGCGCGCTGATCGCGGTGACCGTCGCGAGCTTCGGCTTCGGATCGCTGCTGCCGCTGCTGAAGCTGGTCGCCGTCACTTACTTCGCCATCCTGCTGTTCGCGATCGCCGTGCTCGGCGTGACCGCGCGGCTCTTCGGGTTCCGCATCCTCACGCTGCTGCACGTGATCAAGGACGAACTGATCATCGCGTTCTCGACCTGCAGCTCGGCGACCGTGCTGCCGCAGCTGATGAGGAAGATGGAGGACTACGGCGTGCCGAAGAGCATCACGACGTTCGTGGTGCCGACCGGCTACACGTTCAATCTGGACGGCGCATCGATCTATCTCGGCATCGGCACGCTGTTCGTCGCGCAGCTCTACGGCGTGCACCTCGGCTGGCAGCAGCAGGTGCTGCTGACGCTGACCATGGTCGTCACGTCGAAGGGTGCCGCCGGTGTGCCGGGCTTCATGTTCGTGATCATGCTCGCGACGCTCGCGAGCGCGGGGCTGCCGCTCGAAGGGCTCGCGTTCATTGCCGGCGTCGACCGGATCATGGACATGGGCCGCACCGCGCTGAACGTCGTCGGCAACGCGCTCGCGCCGCTCGTCATCGCGAAATGGGAAGGCCGGTACGACGCGGAAAAGGGCCGCGCGTACGTCGAATCGCTGCGCGGCTGAATGCCGCCATGAACGCCGCCATGCACACATCGCACAACATTCCGAAGCAAACAGGAGCATCGAAGATGAGCAGTTCCCGTGGAGCATTTTTTCCCGACGCGTTGATGGAGCAGATCAAGTCGCGCTTTCATCACGTCGATCGCGACATCGACGGCCGCGAGCGGCTGTTCTTCGACAACGCGGGTGGGTCGTTCCGGTTGAAGGCCGCGGTCGACGCGTACGCACGGATCGATGCGCTGCCCGATTGCCCGGAACGCATCCACGCGCGCGCACTCGATCTGCAGGCGATCCAGTCGCGCGGCGAGGACGACGTTCGCACGATCCTGAACGCGCAGGGCGGCAGCGTGTATGCGTCGCTGACTGCATCGGGTGCGATGTTCGACATGGTGCGCGCGATCATGGAAAACGTGCCGGGCACCAATGCGGTGACGACCGTGCTCGAGCATCCGTCGTCCTACGATGCGATGACGTATTACGCGGAACGCACCGGCAAGACGCTGCGCATCGCGCCGAGCAATCCGGAGACCGGCGGCGTGGACGTCGATGCGATCGTGTCGCTCGTCGATGCGGATACCGCGCTGCTCAGCGTGATGGCGGCGTCGAACATTTCCGGCGCGAAATTCGACATCGAGACGATCGTCGCGCGTGCGCGCGCGAAGAAGCCCGACCTGTTCATCGTCGTCGACGCGGTCCAGCATGCGCCACACGGGATCATCGATCTGCAGCGCACGCCGGTCGACGGGATCAACTTCGCCCCGTACAAGTTTTTCGGATGCCGCGGCTCGGGCATGTCGTGGCTGTCGCCGCGCGCGGCGGCATTGCCGCATCACCGGCTCGCCGCGAAGGAGACTGGCGTATGGGAACTCGGCAGCCCGGCGCCCGCGCAGTTTGCGGTCGTATCGGCGATCGTCGATTACGTGGCCTGGATCGGCCGGTATTTCATCGATTCGGACGACCGGCGCACGCTGTTCGTCGAGGGCATGCACCGGATCGAGCTGCATGAGCGCGCGCTGCTGGCCGCATTGCTCGACGGTTTGCGTGCGATCGACGGCGTCGACGTCTACTGGGATCATGACGATCTGACGCAGCGCGACCTGATCGTCGGGATCGGCTTCGCGCATCTCGAACCGACGCAGGCGGTGCGGGAATACGAGAAGCGCGGTGTGATCGTGTACGAGCGCGTCGCATCGAGCCTGTATTCGGGCCGGATGCTGAAATCGTTCGGGCTCGCCGGCGCGGTGCGGATCTCGCCGCTCCATTGTCATGCGCCGGACGATATCGCGCGATTCCTGGCGATAACCGCAGCGCTCGCCGCGCACCGCTGATCGACGACACGGCCCGGATCGTCCGGGGCGTGTCGCGTTCGTGCCGTCACACCGGCCACGCAACTGGTTGCGACTACGGGAAGCGGGCCGATCGGCCCGTGTCGTTACATGCCGAGCGGGTCGTTGTGCTCGCCGCGCCGGCCGCTAGCGCCGTGGAGCCGGCGAGCGCGCATGACTCGTCGCCCGGCGCGCCCGACGACCGTCGGCTACGTCACATCGCACAATCGGCGCAACCGCGGCCCCGCGCAGCACGAACTCAGTGCTGCCCGTACACGGTAATGGTCACCCGTCGGTCTTTCTGCAGGCACGCGATGACGGCCGGCGTTTCGCCGGGCGGACAACGCGAGACCGGTTGTGACGATCCGGCACCGTCAACCCGAATGCGCGCGGCGTCGATCCCGTGCGTCACCAGGTAGCGTTTCACGGTCTCTGCCCGCGCCAGCGACAGTGCACGATTGCTTTCTTCCGAGCCGATGCGATCGGTGTGGCCGACCACGTCGATGTTCGTCGCGCCGGCTTCGTCGCGGATTTTCGCAATCGCGGCGTCGAGCTCCGCGCGACCGCCCGGGAGCATCGAATCGAGGCTCGACTGCGCGAACGGAAACAGTGCCTCCCCCTGGATCGTGTACTGCTCGAGAGGGGCCGGCCGGGCGGCGGCTGCCGCCGGCGCCGTGTCCCGCACCCAGTCCGCGCACTGCGGATCACGCCAGTACGTCGCGCTCACGCGCATGTTCTTGTCGAACTGCACCTGGTACTGGCAGGACACCACCTGGTCGCCGCGACGGAAGTCGAACAGGTAGTTCCACACGTGGTTGCCCACGAACCATTCGTGAAAGTGCGGCGGCCCGATCAGATCGTAGAGCTGATCCTTGTTGAGGCCCGTACTGACGTTGCGCAGGTTCGCGACGTTCACGAACGTGCCGCCCGCGGGCGACGCGGACGCCGCGTCCGGAAAGCGGGGCGGCGTGTGGGGCACCGCACATCCTGTCATGGCGACGGCAGTCGCGACGCACGCCGCGAGCAGCACAGCCTGTTGAGTTTTCATGGTTCGCTTGTTGTTCCGTTTCATGTTTCGCATCGAATCGCCCGTCCGCTTACCACTGATAGCCGGCGCCGACCACGGCGCCGTACGTGCCGCGCGTGTTGGTCGACACGGCCGCCTTGTAGATCCAGTGGTTGTTCTCCGAAATGGTCGAGATGCCGAGCGCCTGCCCCGACTGGCCGCGGTACACGCTGCCCGCGATCGCGACCATGCTCTTGCCCGGGCCGGACGGCTGCGGCAGACCGGCCACGGCCATCGCCGTCGCCGTGCCGCCGTCCGCGTCGCGGCGATAGCTGTCGAGGCTGTCGCGCAGGCTCGCCACCTGGCCGTCCGTGTAGCTGTTCGCTTGCGACAACGCGCTGCCTACGCTCGCATTCAACTGGTTCACGTTCACCGCGTCGGTGCCTTGCGTGCCGGCCGCGACGTTCACGACCTGGCGCGCCGAATCGGCCGAGCCGACCGCGACCACGTTCGAGCGCCCGCCGTCGTTGCTGCCCGTGCCGAGCGCGGTCGAGTTGTTGCCCGATGCCGTCGAACCCACGCCGATCGCGGTGGAGCCATTGCCCGTCGCCGTCGAGTTGTTGCCGACCGCCGTGCTGTTCGAGCCCGATGCCACCGATCCCGAACCGCCCGCCGACGAATTCGGGCCGCTCGCCCCTGGCGGCACGTTGCCGCCGGTCGGATTCGACGTGTACGAACCACCGAGGTTGGTCGTGCGCTGGTCGATCAGCGTCGTCAACTGGTTCGCGACCGAATCGAGCTGCGACACGTTCACCGCGTCGGTGCCGTTCTTGCCGGCCGCGAGCCCGGTGATCTGGCGATTGCCGACGTTCACCTCGCCGGCCGACGACTGCGGGCTGCTCAGCCCGTACGCGACGTAGTTCGTCAGCGCGCCGACCGTGGTCAGCGAACCGGCGCCCAGCGCCACGCTGTTCGCGAACGTCGCCGATGCGCCGGCGCCGAGCGCGAGCGCATCGGTCGCCGTGCTGCGTGCGCCCGAGCCGAGCGCGACGCTGCCCACGCTGACCGCCACCGCATTCGCGCCCTGCGCGACCGACTGCGCGCCCGTCGCCGTCGCGCCGCTACCCAGCGCGATCGCATCGGCCTGCGCGGAACTCGCCGCCTGCCCGATGGCGACCCCGCCCGGCGCCGTCTGATCGACGATCGCGCCGTTGCCGATGCCCACGCCGTTGTCGCCGTTGACGACCGTCGTCGGCCCCACCGCGACCGATTC
>NZ_LPDI01000018.1:0-36415 GCF_001528895.1 Burkholderia sp. MSMB1078WGS
GACCGTGAAACGACTCTACGCCGATGATAGTGCGGATTCCCGTGTGAAAGTAGGTAATCGTCAGGCTCCCTAAGCCAGAAACCCCCGCCCGATCAGGCGGGGGTTTTTGCATTGGCCCGGCAGAAATGCACTTGGTCCGGCGAAGCG
Source organism: Burkholderia sp. MSMB1078WGS (assembly GCF_001528895.1). Taxonomy (NCBI): domain Bacteria; kingdom Pseudomonadati; phylum Pseudomonadota; class Betaproteobacteria; order Burkholderiales; family Burkholderiaceae; genus Burkholderia; species Burkholderia sp. MSMB1078WGS. The sequence goes on from NZ_LPDI01000018.1 coordinate 148, forward strand.
CTATACAGCACGAGCCTGGAGCGTAGAAAACGTCGTCATGCCGCTAGGCCGACCGACCGAATTCCGATATTTCTCCGCCGCATCCCCCTCGTCAGACCGTGATCCGCAAGATCGGAAAAAATCTGCCCGGAATGGCGCTCGATTCCTGTTCGCCAATCTTTTCAGCTCCCAGCGCCAGATAGAACGGCGCAGCATTGGGATCCGCTTCGATCACGAAGCTTTAGATTCCTCTCGCAGCGGCTTCGGCCCGAACTGATTCCCACAGCGCACGGGCGACGCCCTGGCCCATGTGATCGGGATGAACGAATAACCATCCGGGCGTCGGTCCATCCGAATCCAATGATGCTCGGACCCAGAACCCGATGATCGACTCGCCCGATTCCGCGACGTAACCGATCGCTCCTTCGATCGTCTCCGGCGAAATCGTAAGATCGTTTTGCCACAAGTCGAGCCATTCCTTCGGATAGCCCCAATGCGCCTTCGAAAGACGCGCCAATTGCGTGAGTTCGTCCGCGTCCGCGGCACGCGCAGGACGCACGGTAAATAGCTCGTTCATTTCGACTCTCGTCATGGCCGATACCACCATGGTCGGCGATTTCATCAGTGCATCATCCGGATCGCGGCGTCTCACCGCTCGATCGACAGCCGGGCCGCTCGCAGCAGCATTGCTTGCCGCGGCTCATCCGCACACGCTCGGCGCAGCTACATGACCTGCGATGCATGCCCTGCGATGACGCGCCAGTTGGTGCCCGATCGACGCCACAGGCGCGTATAGGCAAAGGTGCCGGCGAATGCCGTGCCATCGAAATGACCGGCGAGGGTCGCGCGTGTCGTGGTCAGGATCATCCCGTCGATCGCGCATGCGCGCATTTCGTGAACATCGAGTGTGTCGAGACGCAGAAGCTTCGCGCGATGCGCGGCCAGATCGTCCTCTTTCGAGATGACCTGGCCGGTCGGGACTGTAAACACCAGATCGTCGTCGAGCAGCGCGTCGAGCACGTCGACATCGTTGGCCAGCATCGCGGCGCGCAGCGCGGTTTCGCTGGGTTCGATGACGGTACGGATTGCATCCATGTCAGGCCTCGCATCATTTCGGAAGGGAAGCGGTACGGCGACGACGAACGCAGCCTACCGCGCATTCGACAACGACTGACGTCGGATGAGCATCACCAGGCAGATGCCGATCGACGCGATGAGGTTGACGGCCGGATAGAACGCGACCGCGACACTCCACGTGCTCAGCGCCAGCAACGCCAGCGCGTACTTGAGTACGCACAGCGCGAAATAGGCGAGGCTCTCGCTCCACGGATCGCGGATCGTCTTGCGCACGGTCGGGCCGAGGCCGGCAAGCTCGATCAGCGTAACCAGGCAGATCGACACAGTCGGATCGTCGGTCAGCATCCACAGCGGAATGGCCGATAGCGCCGCGCACAGGAACAACCAGTCGAGGCCCGTCCAGCCGCGCTCGCCGCGAAACAGGCTGGCGATCAGCGTCAGAAAGCATGTGACGGCAATCGCTGCCGTGCACCATGCGGACGGTCCCGCGCCCGCGACGAACTGGCCGGCGGCCGCGATCGCCGTGACGACCGACCACACGAGCCACGTGAACAGATGCGGGCGGACGGTGCACCGGTAGATCGCGAGCGCGTAAGGAATCGCAGCCAGCAACGACACGGCCGTTCCGATCGCGCCGAAGATCGAAGCGGCGCTCTCAGCGGTATTCACCATCGACGCAACCTCGTTCGGACAGGCCGACCAGTATGTGGTCTGACGGAACGGGGCGCAACGTCATGCCACGCTCCGTGGTGCGGTGAGCGCTACGCAGAATCCCACCGGAACGCAAGGGCGGCCACGTGCTGAAGACACTCGAGAACTGTCTCGGCGAGCAGACCTTGCACAAGGGGCTGGAGGCAGAGCCGGGCGTATCGACGGCACACGACGAGACGCTCGCGTCCATCGGCATTCACGACTCCGCTTCCGCCGCATGCACGTCGCGCCGATAGGCGCCGGGGCTCGTGCCCGTCCATTTCCGGAACGCGCGATGAAACGCGCTCGGCTCGGTGAAGCCGAGCTCGGCCGCGATCTCCGCGACGCTCAGCGTGTGCCCGCGCAGCAGCGACTGTGCGAGCGCGCCGCGCAACTCGTCCTTGATCGCCGCGAAGCTTTGCCCTTCGCTGCGCAAACGCCGTCGCAGCGTCGCCGGTGTCGTGTCGAGGTACACGGCCAGCGAGTCGAAGTCGGGCCATTCGGCGGCCGGCCGCGCCTTCAGGTGCGCGCGCGTCTTCGCGACCCAGCCCGTGTCGTGCCGGTAGCGCACGAGCAGATTGCCGGGCGCGCCGCGCAGGAAGGTCTTCAGCGCCTGCTCCGAGCGGATCGTCGGCAGCGCGAGGTAGGCGGCATTGAACGCGAGCCGGCTGTCGGGCCGATCGAAATGCACGGGCACGCCGAAGAACTGGTGATAGTCGCTGCGCTGGCCGGGGCTCGGGCACGCGAAATCGATGCGCTGAAGCGGGATGCGCCGGCCGATCAGCCAGCACGCGACGCCGAGCAGGATCAGCCAGAACGTCCGGTACGCAAACGCCGGGTACGGCGCGCCCGATTGCGCCAGCACGATCTGCGCCTGCCCGTCCGCCACGACGAGTTCGCCGTGCGGCTCGTCGAGCACGACCCGCAGGAACTGCAGCGCGCGCCGCAGCGCCTTGTCGAGCGTGCCGGCATGCAGCACTGCATGGCACAGCAGCGTGAAACTGCCGCGCCGCATCGGGCGCGCGGCGAGCCCGAAGAATTCGTCATCGAGCGCGCCGGCAATCGCCAGCCACAGCCGGCCGTACTGTTGCGGCGTGACGGGCTCGCGCACGGCGGCCGGCAGCCCGGCGGCGCGAAGCACGGGCGCGGTCGGCAGACCATGCCGGCGCAGGCACGCGAGTGCATCGTCGACGAAATCCGGCGAAATCATCTGCGGCCCCATTTTCCCGCGTCCTCCCGACATGGCAAAAGCGATCACGATTCTAGATTCCGTTTGTCATTGATTGCAATGTAGCGGCTGTCTACTATCGATGTATCCCCGTCGCGCCTTGGCTCGACGGCGGCCATAACGAACAGGAGACGCGCATGCCCGAAGGAGCTACCGCCCGGCCGGTGCCGGCCTATGCCGACGCCGTGGCCCGGTTCAGTATCGAGACCGCCGCCGCGCAACTGAACGGCGATCTGGAGCGCGGCCTGAACGCGTGTGTCGAATGCTGCGACCGCCACGCGAAGGCGGACGCGATCGCGCTCGACTGGATCGACGTCGCCGGGCAGCACCACCGCTTCACGTTCGCGCAGATGCAGGCGTTGTCGGCCCGGGTCGCGAACCTGCTCGTCGCCCAGGGCGTGAAGCCGGGCGACGTGGTGGCCGGCCTGCTGCCGCGCACGCCGGAGCTTGTCGCGACGATCCTCGGCACGTGGCGCGCGGGCGCCGTGTACCAGCCGCTGTTCACGGCGTTCGGCCCGAAGGCGATCGAGCATCGGCTGCGCATGAGCGGTGCGCGGCTCGTCGTGACCAACGTCGCGAATCGCATGAAGCTCGACGAAATCGCCGATTGCCCGTCGGTGGCGACGGTGTGCGAAGCGAGCGACACGCTGCCGGACGGCGACATCGATTTCCGGGCGGCGCTCGATGTGCAGCCTGATAGATTCGAGCCTGTGCTGCGCAAGGGGTCGGACCTGTTCATGATGATGTCGACGTCGGGCACGACAGGTCTGCCGAAGGGCGTGCCGGTGCCGCTGTATGCGTTGCTCGCGTTCGGCGCGTACATGCGCGAAGCGGTCGACCTGCGCGCCGCCGACCGGTTCTGGAATATCGCCGATCCGGGCTGGGCGTACGGCCTCTATTACGCGATCACGGGCCCGTTGCTGCTCGGTCATGCAACGACGCTTTACGAGGGCGGCTTCACGGTCGAGAGCACGTACGACGTGATCGAACGGCTCGGCATCACGAGCCTCGCGGGTTCGCCTACCGCGTACCGGATGCTGATGGCGGCCGGGACGGAAGCGGCCGCGCGCGTGAAGGGACAACTACGGGTGGTGAGCAGCGCGGGAGAACCGCTGAATCCGGAAGTCGTGCGCTGGTTCCACGCGGCGCTCGGCGCGCCGATCCACGATCACTACGGCCAGACCGAACTCGGCATGGTCGTGAACAACCATCACGGCCTCACGCATGTCGTGCACGTCGGTTCGGCCGGCCTCGCGCTGCCCGGCTATCGTGTCGCGGTGCTCGACGAAGCCGGCCGCGAGCTCGGCCCCGGCGAGCCGGGCACCCTCGCGATCGACATCGCGCGCTCGCCGCTGCTGTGGTTCTCCGGCTACTGGCAGCAGGACACGCCGGCGATCTCCGGCGGCTACTACCGGACCGGCGACAACGTCGAGCTGGAGCCGGACGGCACCGTGAGCTTCATCGGGCGCTCGGACGACGTGATCACGTCGTCGGGTTACCGGATCGGCCCGTTCGACGTGGAAAGCGCGCTGATCGAGCATCCGGCGGTCAGCGAGGCTGCCGTGATCGGCGTACCCGACCCTGAGCGCACTGAAATCGTGAAGGCGTTCGTCGTCCTGTCGAAAGGGTTCGACGGCACGCCGGAACTGGCCGAGGAATTGAGTCTGCACGTGAAGCGGCGGCTGTCCGCTCACGCTTATCCGCGCGCGATCGACTTCGTCGACGCGCTGCCGAAAACCCCGAGCGGCAAGATCCAGCGCTTCGTGTTGCGCAAGATGGAAGCCGAGAAGGCCGCTCAACCCTGATTATGGACTGCGAATGAATATCAAGGATCGCGTTTTTCTGATTACGGGCGCAGGTTCCGGCCTCGGCGCCGCGGTGGCGCACATGGTCGTCGCGCAAGGCGGCAAGGCCGTGCTGCTGGATGTCAACGAAGAAGCGGGCGCGAGCCTCGCGAACGAACTCGGCGAGGCCGCGCGGTTCGTGAAGACCGACGTGACGAGCGAAGCCGACGGTCAGGCGGCGGTCGCCACCGCGCGCGACGCGTTCGGCCGTGTCGACGTGCTCGTCAATTGCGCGGGCGTCGCGCCGGGCGAGAAGGTCGTGGGCCGCGACGGCCCGCATTCGCTCGACCGCTTCGTGCGCGCGGTGTCGATCAACCTGGTCGGCACGTTCAACATGATCCGGCTGGCGGCCGAAGCGATGTCGAAGCAGGACGCCGACGCGGAAGGCGAGCGCGGCGTGATCGTCAATACGGCATCGGTCGCGGCGTTCGACGGGCAGATCGGACAGGCCGCGTATGCGGCGTCGAAGAGCGGCGTGGTGGGCATGACGCTGCCGATCGCACGCGAGCTCGCGCGCTTCGGCATTCGCGTCGTGACGGTCGCGCCCGGCATCTTCGCGACGCCGATGATGGCCGGCATGCCGCAGGATGTGCAGGACGCGCTCGGCAAGAGCGTGCCGTTCCCGCCGCGGCTCGGCCGCCCGGAAGAATTTGCGGCGCTGGTGCGCCACATCGTCGAGAACACGATGCTGAACGGCGAAGTCATCCGTCTCGATGGCGCGTTGCGGATGGCACCGCGCTGACACTGGAGGAAGCGAATCATGACGACTCAGGATCCGATCGTAATCGTGGGCGCGGCGCGCACGCCGATGGGTGGTTTTCAGGGCGACCTGGCGGCAGCCAGCGCGAGCGATCTCGGCGCGGTAGCGATTCGTGCCGCGCTCGAGCGCGCGAACGTGCCGGCCGAACGCATCGACGAAATCGTGTTCGGCTGCGTGCTGCCGGCCGGCCAGGGCCAGGCGCCCGCGCGACAGGCCGCGCTGAAGGCCGGACTGCCGCTCGCGGCGGGCGCGACCACGGTCAACAAGATGTGCGGTTCGGGGATGAAGGCGGCGATGTTCGCGCACGACCTGCTGCTGGCGGGGTCGGCGGGCGTCGTCGTGGCGGGCGGGATGGAGAGCATGACGAATGCGCCTTACCTGCTGCCGAAGGCGCGCGCGGGCATGCGCATGGGGCATGGGCAAGTGCTGGACCACATGTTCCTCGACGGGCTCGAGGACGCCTATGAAAAGGGCCGCCTGATGGGCACGTTCGCCGAGGATTGCGCGCAGGCCTACCAGTTCACGCGCGAAGCGCAGGACGCGTTCGCGATTGCATCGCTCACGCGCGCACAGCGCGCGATCGCGGAAGGGCACTTCGTGTCGGAAATCGCGCCGGTGACCGTGAAGGCCGGCAAGACGGAAAGCGTCGTGTCGATCGACGAGCAGCCGGGCAAGGCGAAACTCGACAAGATTCCGACGCTGAAGCCGGCGTTTCGCGACGGCGGCACGGTGACGGCCGCGAACGCGTCGTCGATCTCGGACGGCGCGGCCGCGCTCGTGATGATGCGCCGCTCGGAAGCCGAGCGCCTCGGCCTCACGCCGAAGGCCGTGATCGTCGGGCATTCGACTTATGCGGACAAGCCCGGCCTGTTCGCGACCGCGCCGATCGGCGCGCTGCGCAAGCTGTCGGAGAAAACCGGCTGGAACCTGCGCGACGTCGACCTGTTCGAGATCAACGAAGCGTTCGCGGTGGTGCCGATGGCCGCGATGCGCGACCTCGACCTACCGCACGAGAAGGTCAACGTACACGGCGGCGCGTGCGCGCTCGGGCATCCTATCGGCGCATCCGGTGCGCGCGTGATGGTGACGCTGCTGGCCGCGCTCGAAACCTATGGCCTGAAGCGCGGTATCGCATCGCTGTGCATCGGCGGCGGCGAAGCGACGGCCGTCGCGATCGAGCGCATCGCGTAACGCATCGTTCGCACGCAAGCCAGCGCCGACACGGGCGGCGCGCATCGCACGGAACATCCCCGTGTGGTGCGCGCCGCCCGTTTTTATTCGACGGATCGTCGTGTCGCGTTACGACTTCGCATGCGGCGACACCGCGCCGCACGCGCGAATCACGAGTTGCACGACCTGCTCGGTCTTTTCGTCGAACGCCTTCTTCGTGAACGCGCGTTTGCCGCTCAGCGCGCGAATCTGCGCATCGAAATCCGCATAGTGCTGCGTGGTCGCCCAGATCAGGTACATCAGCGCATGCGGGTCGATCGGCGCGAGCAGGCCGCGCGCGATCCAGCCTTCGATCACCTTGATGCGCGTGTCGAACCACGGCTTCACGCGTTGCGACAGGATGTCCTGCATGTGCTCCGCGCCGTGGATGATCTCGTTGGCCCAGACCTTCGACCCGAGCGGGCGCCGCTGCGACAGCGCCATTTTCGCGCGCACGTAGCCGCCGATCGCCTCCACCGGATCGTCGCCGGCCTCGAACGAGCCGGCCGCGCGATGCCAGTCCTCGAACAGATCGTCGAGCACGCGGCGGTACAGCGCGAGCTTGGTCGGGAAGTAGTAGTGCACATTCGCCTTCGGCAGGCCGGCGCGCTCCGCGATCATCGCGGTGCTGGCGCCGGCGAGCCCGCGTTCCGCGAATACGGCTTCCGCGCACGCGAGCAGATGCGCTTCGTTGGACTCGCGAATGTGCGCCTTGCGTCGCCGCAAAGGCGCCGGCGTTTCGTCCCGGTCGGTGGCTGCGATTGTCGCCTCGTCATGTCTCATCGTTACCCTCGCGCGGCGGGCATGCCGCGTTGGGCTTCATTCTAGCCGCTGATTCGCGTCGCGCACACGCGCGGAGATGCCACCGCTCCACGACGATGCTGCGTTGCGATGGCACGTTTCTCGCTCAGGTGCGTCGCGCAAGAAAGACGTTGCGCTGGTCATTTTGATCGTCTAAAACCTGTCCAATCGGACAGGATTTAACGCGTTTCGCGAACCGGCGGAGCATGCACCGCATCCGGGCGGCGTGCCCCGAAACAGGCCTCGCGTGCACCGGCACGGACCGGGCCGACGATATCACCGACCCCACAGGAGCGATACGAATGAACGCAGTATCGGAAACAGTGAAGCGGGCAGCTTTCGACACGTCGATCAAGGTCGACGGCAAGCGGTTGTGGGAGAGCCTGATGGAGGTCGCGAAAATCGGCGCGACACCGAAAGGCGGCGTGTGCCGACTCGCGCTGACCGATCTCGACAAGGCCGGCCGTGACCTGATCGTCGGTTGGGCGAAGGCCGCCGGCTGCACGGTGACGGTCGATACGATGGGCAACGTGTTCATGCGCCGCGTGGGCCGCGTGGCCGACGCGGCGCCGGTCGTCACGGGCTCGCACGCGGATTCGCAGCCGACCGGCGGGCGCTTCGACGGCATCTACGGCGTGCTCGGCGGCCTCGAGGTGATTCGCAGTCTCAACGATCACGGCATCGAGACCGAGCATCCGGTCGAGGTCGTGATCTGGACCAACGAGGAGGGCTCGCGCTTCGCGCCCGCGATGGTCGCGTCGGGCGTGTTCGCGGGCGTGTTTCCGCTCGAATACGGGCTGTCTCGCAAGGACGTCGACGGCAAGACGATCGGCGAGGAACTGGCGCGCATCGGCTACGCAGGCGACGTGCCGTGCGGCGGGCGCAAGCTGCATGCGGCATTCGAGCTGCATATCGAGCAGGGCCCGATTCTCGAAGCGGAATGCAAGACGATCGGCGTCGTGACCGACGCGCAGGGGCAGCGGTGGTACGAGATCACGTTCACCGGCCAGGAAGCGCACGCGGGGCCGACGCCGATGCCGCGCCGCCGCGACGCGTTGCTCGGCGCGTCGCGCGTGGTCGATCTCGTCAACCGGATCGGCCTCGATCATGCGCCGTTCGGTTGCGCGACGGTCGGCATGATGCAGGTCCACCCGAACTCGCGCAACGTGATTCCCGGCCGCGTGTTCTTCACCGTCGATTTCCGTCATCCGGACGACGCGGTGCTCGCGAAGATGGATGCGGCGCTGCGCGACGGCGTCGCGCGCATCGCGGCGGACATCGGGCTCGACACCGAACTCGAGCAGATTTTCTATTACAAGCCGGTTGCGTTCGATCCCGCATGCGTCGCGGCCGTGCGCGATGCGGCCAATCGCTTCGGCTACTCGCATCGCGACATCGTGTCGGGTGCGGGCCACGACGCGTGCTATCTGGCGCAGGTCGCGCCGACGTCGATGGTGTTCGTGCCCTGCGTCGACGGCATCAGCCACAACGAGATCGAGGACGCGACACCCGCATGGATCGAGGCCGGCGCGAACGTGCTGCTGCACGCGATGCTCTCGCGCGCGTGCGAGCCGGCTTCATGACGGACGGACCGTAGCAGCCGCGAGGCTGCCTGTCGGTTGAAATTCGCAGACCTAAGCATGACCGCCCCGACTGTGCATTCGCAGCCGGCGGGGACGGCTTTGTCTCCACTTAGTCGAAGGAACGCGTATGACCACCAAGCCAACCGGCGATATCGCCGCGCATCGCCTGTCGTCCACGCAACTCTCGTGCGAGTTCGCCGATATCGCGCCGCTGCTCGATCCGACTGCCGCAGCGGCCGCCGCGAGCCGCTGCCATTACTGCTACGACGCGCCGTGCGTGAACGCGTGCCCGACGCAGATCGACATCCCGAGCTTCATCCGCAAGATCGGCAACGGCAACCTGAAAGGCGCGGCGATGGACATCCTGTCCGCGAATCCACTCGGCGGGATGTGCGCACGTGTGTGCCCGACGGAGATCCTGTGCGAAGGTGCATGCGTGCGCAACCATCAGGATGCGCAGCCGGTCGCGATCGGCGCGCTGCAGCGGCACGCGACCGACTGGGCGATGCAGACCGGCGCGGTGCAGTTCCGGCGCGCGCCCGAGACGGGCCGCCAAGTGGCGGTGGTCGGCGCGGGGCCGGCCGGGCTCGCGTGCGCGCACCGGCTCGCACTCGCCGGGCACCGCGTCACGCTGCTCGACGCGCGCCCGAAGGCCGGGGGCCTCAACGAATACGGGATCGCCGCATACAAGACCGTCGACGATTTCGCGCAACGCGAAGTCGAGTGGCTGCTGTCGGTGGGCGGCATCACGCTGGAAACGGGCGTGGCGCTCGGACGCGACGTGACGCTCGACGCGCTGCGCGAGCAGCACGACGCGGTATTCCTCGCGATGGGGCTCGGCGGCGTGCGTGCGCTCGCGATCGACGGCGAGCAACTGCGCGGCGTGATGAATGCGGTCGATTTCATCGAGCGGGTGCGGCAGGCCGACGTGCTCGCGAACGTGCCGGTCGGGCGGCGCGTGGTCGTAATCGGCGGCGGCAATACGGCGATCGATGCGGCGGTGCAGAGCCGCAAGCTCGGCGCCGAGCGCGTGACGATGGTGTACCGGCGCGGCGTGGACGCGATGAGCGCGACGTGGGCCGAGCGCGAGTTCGCGCAGAAGAGCGGCGTCACGCTCGTCACGCACGCGAAGCCGGTGCGCATGGCGGGCACGAACGGGCAGGTGACCGGTGTCGAATTCGAGGCCACATCGGGCGAGCGCTTCACCGTCGACGCGGACATGGTACTGAAGGCGATTGGCCAGACGCTCGTGCCGGACGGTATCGCGGCCATGTTGCTGACCGCGGACGGCACGCGTATCGCGGTGGATGCGGACGGGCGCACGGCACTGCCGGACGTGTGGGCGGGCGGCGACTGCGCGGCGACCGACGGCGTCGATCTCACGGTACAGGCCGTGCAGGACGGCAAGCGCGCGGCCGCGTCGATCGACGCGGCACTCGCCGCGCGCGCCGCGAAGGCGGCCTGAACGCGGCACACCGCCGGCACACCGAACACGATCCCTTCTCACGGAGCCGAACATGGCCGATCTTCGCTGCACCATCGCAGGCATCACCTCGCCGAACCCCTTCTGGCTGGCGTCCGCGCCGCCCACCGACAAGGCCTACAACGTCAATCGCGCCTTCGAGGCGGGCTGGGGCGGTGTCGTCTGGAAGACGCTCGGGCTCGATCCGCACGTCGTCAACGTCAGTTCGCGCTATGGCGCGGTGCAGTGGAACGGCCAGCGCATCGCGGGGCTGAACAACATCGAGTTGATCACCGACCGTCCGCTCGACGTGAACCTGAGAGAAATCGCGCAGGTGAAGCGCGACTGGCCGGACCGTGCGTTGATCGTGTCGCTGATGGTGCCGTGCAACGAGCGCGACTGGAAATGGATCCTGCCGCTCGTCGAGGATACCGGCGCCGATGCGGTCGAACTGAACTTCGGCTGCCCGCACGGGATGAGCGAGCGCGGGATGGGCGCGGCGGTCGGGCAGGTGCCCGAATACGTCGAGATGGTCACGCGCTGGGTGAAGGAAGGCACGAAGCTGCCATGCCTCGTGAAACTCACGCCGAACATCAGCGACATCCGCATGGGGTCGCGCGCCGCGTACAAGGGCGGCGCGGACGGCGTGTCGCTGATCAACACGATCAACTCGATCGTCGCGGTCGATCTCGACCAGATGGCGCCGGTGCCGACCGTCGACGGCAAGGGCACGCACGGCGGCTATTGCGGCCCGGCGGTCAAGCCGATCGCGCTGAACATGGTCGCGGAGATCGCACGCGATCCGGAAACGCCGAACCTGCCGATCTCGGGCATCGGCGGCATCTCGTCATGGCGCGACGCGGCCGAGTTCATGGTGCTCGGCGCCGGCAGCGTGCAGGTGTGCACCGCCGCGATGCATTACGGCTTCCGGATCGTGTCGGATCTCGCCGACGGGTTGTCGAACTGGATGGACGAGAAGGGCTACGCGACGCTCGACGACATCCGCGGCCGCGCGGTGCCGAACGTGACCGACTGGAAATACCTGAACCTGAAGTACGACATCAAGGCGCGCATCGACCAGGACCGCTGCATCCAGTGCGGGCTGTGCCATATCGCGTGCGAGGACACGTCGCATCAGGCGATCACGGCGACGAAGGACGGCGTGCGGCATTTCGAAGTGGTCGATTCGGAGTGCGTCGGGTGCAATCTTTGCATGCATGTGTGTCCGGTCGAGCAATGCATCACGATGGAGCGCGTCGATTCGGGCGACTACGCGAACTGGACCACGCATCCGAACAATCCGGCGAGCGCGGATGCCGGTGCGAGCGGCGGCCCGGCGGCCGCGCCCGAGAAGCACGCGAAGGCGGCCTGACCGGTGTCCGGTGGCGCGGAAGGTGCCGCGCCGCCGCTTTTCGTTTCCCCGGGCCGGCATCGCACGATGCCGGCGCCGACGTTTTCGTGGAGTGCGATCGATGAAATCCGCAGCGAATCCCGCCGATCCCGACAGCGCCGTGGCGCACGGCGGCAGCCTGTACAACGACGACCTCGCGCCGACGACGCCGGCGCAGCGCACGTGGAAGTGGTACCACTTCGCGGCGCTGTGGGTCGGGATGGTGATGAACATCGCGTCGTACATGCTCGCGGCCGGGCTGATCCAGGAGGGCATGTCGCCGTGGCAGGCGGTGACGACGGTGCTGCTCGGCAACCTGATCGTGCTCGTGCCGATGCTGCTGATCGGCCATGCGGGCGCGAAGCACGGAATTCCGTACGCGGTGCTCGTGCGCGCGTCGTTCGGCACGCAGGGCGCAAAGCTGCCGGCGCTGTTGCGCGCGATCGTCGCCTGCGGCTGGTACGGCATCCAGACCTGGCTCGGCGGCAGCGCGATCTACACGCTGCTGAACATCCTGACCGGCAATGCGCTGCACGGCGCGGCGCTGCCGCTCGTCGGCATCTCGTTCGGGCAACTCGCGTGCTTCCTCGTGTTCTGGGCGCTGCAGCTGTACTTCATCCTGCACGGCACCGATTCGATCCGCTGGCTCGAAAGCTGGTCCGCGCCGATCAAGGTCGTGATGTGCGTGGCGCTCGTGTGGTGGGCGACGTCGAAGGCGGGCGGGTTCGGTTCGATGCTGTCGGCGCCGTCGCAGTTCGCGGCGGGCGGCAAGAAGGCCGGGCTGTTCTGGGCGACCTTCTGGCCGGGCTTGACCGCGATGGTCGGCTTCTGGGCGACGCTCGCGCTGAACATCCCCGATTTCACGCGCTTCGCGCGTTCGCAGCGCGACCAGATGATCGGGCAGTCGATCGGGTTGCCGCTGCCGATGGCGCTGCTGTCGGTGGTGTCGGTCGTCGTGACGTCGGCGACCGTCGTGATCTACGGCAACGCGATCTGGGATCCGATCGACCTGACGAGCCGGATGACCGGCATCGGTGTCGGCATCGCGCTCGTGATCCTCACGCTCGACACGATGTGCTGCAACCTCGCCGCGAATCTCGTCGGTCCTGCATACGATTTTTCGAGCTTGTGGCCGAAGGCGATCTCGTACCGCGCGGGCGGGATGATTACCGCGACGATCGCGATCGTGATGATGCCGTGGAAGATCCTCGCGACGACGGACGGCTATATCTTCACCTGGCTCGTCGGCTATTCGGCGCTGCTCGGGCCGGTCGCGGGCATCCTGATGGTCGACTATTTCCTGATTCGCGGCACGCAGCTCGATACGCGTGCATTGTTCGACGAGGGCGGCGACTTCAGCTACGCGCGCGGCTGGAACCCGGCCGCGCTGGTCGCGCTCGCGGTCGGCGTGCTGCCGAACCTGCCGGGCTTCCTGCATACGGCGTTTCCGGCGTCGTTCCCGAACGTGCCGGCGTTTTTCAACACGCTTTACACGTATGCGTGGTTCGTCGGCCTCGTGCTGGCGTCCGGCGTGTACGGCACCTGGATGAAGCGGCGCGCCGGACAGCGCGCGCAGATCGCGAGCGCATGACGCGCGAGCCGGCGGCGGCTCGCGCGCGGCATGCGGCACCCGACAGTCAACGAGGAGGCAACGAAATGGCAATCCTGATTCGTGGCGGCACCGTGGTCGATGCGGACCGTTCCTATCGTGCGGACGTACTCTGCGCGGACCCGCAGGACGGCGGCACGATCCTGCAGATTGCAGAGCGGATCGACGCGCCGGCCGGCGCGACCGTCGTCGACGCGCACGACCAGTACGTGATGCCGGGCGGCATCGATCCGCATACGCACATGGAACTGCCGTTCATGGGCACGACCGCGAGCGACGATTTCTACTCGGGCACCGCTGCCGGGCTGTCGGGCGGCACGACGAGCATCATCGACTTCGTGATTCCGAGCCCGAAGCAGCCGCTGATGGATGCATTCCGCGAATGGCGCGGCTGGGCCGAGAAATCGGCGTCCGACTACGGCTTTCACGTCGCCGTGACGTGGTGGGACGACAGCGTGCACCGCGACATGGGCACGCTCGTGCGCGAGCACGGCGTGTCGAGCTTCAAGCATTTCATGGCGTACAAGAACGCGATCATGGCCGACGACGAGATTCTCGTGAACAGCTTCACGCGTTCGCTCGAACTCGGTGCGCTGCCGACCGTGCATGCGGAGAACGGCGAACTCGTGTTCCAACTGCAAAAGGCGCTGCTCGCGCGCGGCATGACGGGCCCGGAGGCGCATCCGTTGTCGCGGCCGCCGGAGGTGGAGGGCGAAGCCGCGAACCGTGCGATCCGTATCGCGCAGGTGCTCGGCGTGCCCGTGTATATCGTGCACGTGTCGGCGAAGGATGCAGTGGATGTGATCACGCGCGCGCGCAGCGAAGGGCTGCGCGTGTTCGGCGAAGTGTTGCCGGGCCACCTCGTGATCGACGAGGCCGTCTATCGCGATCCGGACTGGACGCGCGCGGCGGCCCACGTGATGAGCCCGCCGTTTCGCTCGGCGGAGCATCGCGAGGCGCTGTGGCGCGGGCTGCAGTCGGGGCAGCTGCATACGACGGCGACCGACCACTGCGTATTCTGCGCGTCGCAGAAGGCGATGGGCCGCAACGATTTCACGAAGATCCCGAACGGCTGCGGCGGCGTCGAGGATCGCATGTCGGTGCTGTGGCATCACGGCGTGAATCATGGCCGAATCACGCCGAACGAGTTCGTGCGGATCACGTCGACGAACGCCGCACAGATCTTCAACCTGTATCCGCGCAAGGGCGCCGTGCAGGTCGGCGCCGATGCCGACCTCGTCGTGTGGGACCCGGCCGCGACGAAGACGATCTCGGTGAAGACGCATCACCAGCAGGTCGACTTCAACGTGTTCGAGGGGATGACCGTGCAGGGCGTCGCGACGCACACGCTCACCCGAGGTGCGCTCGCGTGGGCCGACGGCGAATTGCGCGCGGTGCGCGGCGCGGGCCGCTACCTGAAGCGCCCGCCGGCGGCAGGCTACTACGAGGCGGCGCGGATCGCGAACCGTCTGCGCGAACCGCATCCGGTCGAGCGCGCGGGTTGAACGGCGCATGCCGTGCGGGGCGTATCCGTTCGGACGGCACGCCCCGCGTGTGTTCCGGATGGGTAGGTAGAACAACTGATCAAGCGGCCGGAGCGCGAAAAGAGAAACGATCGATGCCATTGATCGCGGCGATTTTGGCGACGTTGCCGGCGCGCATATCGAACGAGTAACATCCACCAACCCGATCACGCGGGTCGCGGGCACGGGCCGCCCGCCGGACAGTTCAAATAGTGAGAAAGGAGCACAAGGTGGATATTCTGCGCAGTCTCCTCGGTATGCTGTTTCTGTTGCTGGTCGCGTATCTGCTGTCGAACAACCGCCGCGCGGTCAGCGCGCGAACCATGATCGCCGCGTTGCTCACGCAGTTCGCGATCGGTGCGCTGGTGCTGTTCGTGCCGTCGGGGCGCGCGGCGCTGGCCGCGGCCGCGAACGGCGTCAATCGCGTGCTCGACATGGGCAATCACGGCATCGCGTTCGTGTTCGGCGGGCTGGTGGACGCACGGATGTTCCAGTTGTTCGGCGACGGCGGGTTCGTGTTCGGCCTGCGCGTGCTGCCGATGATCATCTTCGTCACCGCGCTGATCTCGGTGCTGTACTACATCGGCGTGATGAAGTGGATCGTCGCGATCCTCGGCGCGGGGCTTGCGAAGATACTCGGCGTGAGCCGCATCGAGGCGTGCTCGGCCGTCGCGACGATCTTCCTCGGGCAGAGCGAGATGCCCGCGCTCGTGAAGCCGTTCGTGCGCAACATGACGAGCGCCGAGATCTTCACGGTGATGGCGAGCGGCATGGCGTCGGTCGCGGGCTCGGTGCTGGTCGGCTACGCCGGCCTCGGCGTGAAGATGGAGTACCTGCTCGCCGCATCGTTCATGGCGGTGCCGGGCGGGCTGCTGTTCGGCAAGCTGCTGTTTCCGACCGTCGAGCCGAGCCGCGTGGTGGTCGATGGGCTCGATTTCGACGACAAGCGGGCCGCCAACGTGATCGAGGCGGCCGCATCCGGCGCATCGGTCGGCCTGCGGATCGCGATCAACGTCGGCGCGATGCTGATCGCGTTCGTCGGGCTCATCGCGCTGATGAACCTGATCGTCGGCGGCGCGGCCGCGTTCGCGGGCTTTCCGCAGGTCACGCTGGTCGGCATCATCGGCCATCTGTTCGCGCCGCTCGCGTGGATCATCGGCGTGCCATGGCACGATGCGGCGCTGGCCGGCAACTTCATCGGCGAGAAGCTGATCTTCAACGAATTCGTTGCGTACGGCGACCTGTCGCCGTACCTGAAGGGCGGTGCGCACGCGGCGGCGGCCGGCCTCCAGGTGCTCGACGCGAAGACGCTCGCGATCGTGTCGTTCGCGCTGTGCGGCTTCGCGAACTTCTCGTCGATCGCGATTCTCGCGGGTGGCTTCAGCGCGGTCGCGCCCGAGCGCCGCTCGGACGTCGCGCGGCTCGGCTTGCGCGCGCTGACGGCCGCGACGCTGTCGAACCTGATGAGCGCGGCGATTGCCGGCCTGTTTTTCTCGCTGCATTGACCCGTGCAGCAGACTCCGATCGATCGAAGCGAGGCAACGATGTTTCTACCGCAGGAATTCATTCGCAGGAAGCGCGACGGGCAGCCGCTCGATCGCGACGGCATGGCCGCGTTC
Source organism: Burkholderia sp. MSMB1078WGS (assembly GCF_001528895.1). Lineage (NCBI taxonomy): Bacteria > Pseudomonadati > Pseudomonadota > Betaproteobacteria > Burkholderiales > Burkholderiaceae > Burkholderia > Burkholderia sp. MSMB1078WGS. Next base: position 16,922 of record NZ_LPDI01000018.1, read on the forward strand.
GTGCGCGGCGTGACCGACGGCAGCGTGACCGAAGGCCAGGTGGCCGCGTTCGCGATGGCCGTGTATTTCAACGACCTGAGCACGGACGAACGCGTCGCGCTGACGCTCGCGCAGCGCGATTCGGGCGACGTGCTCGACTGGCGTGCGCTCGATCTCGGCGGGCCGGTGATCGACAAGCATTCGACGGGTGGCGTCGGCGACGTCGTGTCGCTGATGCTCGGGCCGATGGTGGCCGCGTGCGGCGGCTACGTGCCGATGATCTCCGGGCGCGGGCTCGGCCATACCGGCGGTACGCTCGACAAGCTCAGCGCGATTCCCGGTTACGACGTGATGCCCGATACGGACGCGTTTCGCCGCACGGTGCGCGAGGTCGGCGTCGCGATCATCGGGCAGACCGCGCGGCTCGCGCCGGCCGACAAGCGCATCTATGCGATCCGCGACGTGACGGCGACCGTCGAATCGGTCGCGATGATCACCGCGTCGATCCTGTCGAAGAAACTCGCGGCAGGGCTCGACGGGCTCGTGATGGACGTCAAGGTCGGCTCCGGCGCGTTCATGCCGACCGCGGAGAAATCGGCGGAACTGGCGCGCAGCATCGTCGACGTCGGCAACGGCGCCGGCATGAAGACGACCGCGATTCTCACCGACATGAACCAGTCGCTCGCGCCGTGCGCAGGCAACGCGCTCGAGGTGGCGTGCGCGATCGACTACCTGACGGGCAAGTCGCGCCCCGCGCGCTTGCACGACGTGACGATGGCGCTGTCGGCCGAACTGCTCGTCACCGGCGGGCTGGCGCGCGATGCCGCTCACGCGCGCGAGCAGCTCCAGCACGCGCTCGATTCGGGCGCGGCGGCCGAGCGTTTCGCGCGCATGGTCGTCGCGCTCGGCGGCCCCGCCGACCTGATCGACGCGCCGGCGCGGCATCTGGCTCGGGCCGCGGTGATCGTGCCGGTTCCGGCGCCCGCGGGCGGCGTGGTGCAGCGCGTCGATTGCCGCGCGCTCGGGCTCGCGGTGGTCGCGCTCGGCGGCGGCCGCACGCGTGCGGAGGACGCGATCGACGTCAGCGTCGGCCTGTCGGCGCTCGCGGAGATCGGGCAGCGTATCGGGGCCGGCGAGCCGCTCGGCTTCGTGCATGCCCGCGACGAAGCAGCCGCGGCCCACGCGGCGGATGCGATTCGCCGCAGCTACGTGCTCGGCGAGACCGGCGAAGCGCCGCCGACCCTTTACCGGCAGATCGGCTGACCCTGCCTCGGAGACCTCGATGGAACGAGACGAACTGATCGAACAGGCGAAGGCGGCGCGCGAGCGCGCGTATGCGCCGTATTCGCGCTTCCAGGTCGGCGCGGCGCTGCAGGCGCGCGACGGGACGGTTTTCCACGGCTGCAACGTCGAGAACGCGTCGTACGGACTGTGCAATTGCGCGGAACGCACGGCGCTGTTCGCGGCGATTGCCGCCGGTTATCGGCCGGGCGATTTCGCGCGGCTCGCGGTCGTCGGCGACACGGACGGACCGATCGCGCCGTGCGGCGCATGTCGTCAGGTGATCATCGAGATCGGCAAGCCCGATATCGAAGTGATTCTCGCCAACCTGAAAGGGGCCGTCGAGATCACGACGGCCCGCGAGTTGCTGCCGGGCGCGTTCACGCTGTAACGGCGCGCCGCATGCGTCGCGTCACGCGCCGTCGCGCGCGTCGCGGATCGGGATCACGGTGCGTGCGCCGCACTGGCGCAGCAGGTCGCGCAGCTCGTTGATGACCGGAAACACCTCGTGGTTCCAGTCGGCGCCCTGGCGATCGTGCGCTTCCTGTTCGCGCTCGACGATCCAGCGATCCTCGCGGAAGATGCGCTCGGTGAACCACACGAGCAGCGGCCATGCGAGATCGAGTGCGAACGGGATGCCGGGCTTGTGGATCGACAGCAGCCCGAACGTGCGGTTGGTGCGCTGCTCGGCGTCGAGCGGCACGTAGACGATCCACAGATCCATCACGAGCGTGCCTTCGCTCGAGCGAATCTGCAGCGTCTGGTACGGATAGCCGGTGCGCACCGTCATCACGCTCTTGTTGGCCTGGTCGCCTGGCTTCTTGCTCGAACCGAACACGAGCGCCTCGCCGACCGGCTGCTTGCCTTCCATCCGTGCGAACGTGTAGTCGACCTCGACCCAGTCGTCGCCGCGGCGGCGGCCCACCGAGCGCGCGCGCATCTGCCCCATCTGCTTGCGATGCAGGAACTGATGGTTCATGTCCATCAGGTTCTCGTGCATGAACGAGTAGTGGCACTTGACCTCGCGGCCGAAGCGGCGCGTCTTGTACGCGCGGTTGTCCGCGGATTCGAGCGCGGGGAACGGTCGTGCTTCGGCGAGCGTGGCGTCGCCCGGGAACACGAAGATCAGCCCGTGCGCTTCGCGGCACGGATACGCGCGCACGCCGTTGGGCAAGCGCTCGCGGCCGAGGTAGGGTACGTCGACGCAGCGGCCGCTGTCGCACGCGTAGGTCCAGCCGTGGTAGCAGCAGCGCAGCGTCTCGCCGCTCACCACGCCCGCATGCAGCGGCACCTGGCGGTGCGCGCAACGATCTTCGAGCGCATACACGGCGCCCGATTCGGTGCGCACGAGCACGATCGGGTCGCCGGCGAAGCGCACGCCGAGCGTCTTGCCGCGCTTGAGCTCGCGCGACCACGCGAGCGGATACCAGTGATCCGGATGAATGGGCACGCGGCGCAGGTCGCGCACGACCGCGCCGGTGGACGGTTCTTCGAGGGTATTGCTGTCAGGCAAAGGCACTGCGCGCATGCGTGACGCCTCCTGGCTTGGCGGGTAGTCCGGACGCCGCATCATGCGGCGAGGATCAGGAGAAGTCTACGCGAAGTTGCCGGCCGCGGCGGACGCGATGCGGGTTTGCCCCGGCATCGCGTCCGCCGATTCGTTGATGCGGCGCAAAGAGGCCGCCGCCGGTGCGTGGCGTGGCGGCCCGCCGCGGCGGTGCGGCGGGCGGCATCCCGTCACGCAGCCGGGCGGGGGTCGCGAGCGGCTCACAAGCGGCTCACAAGCGCGCTTCGCGCCACAGCACCGCGTCGGCACGGTATAGCGCCGGGAAGCGCTGCTTCAGCCCGGCGACCTTCGGCAGGTCGTTGAACGCGATATACGGCGCATCCGGATGCAGTTCGAGGTAGTTCTGATGATAGGCCTCGGCCGGATAGAACCCCTTGTAGGCCTCGATGCGCGTGACCACGGGCGCCGGAAACACGTGCGCGGCGCCGAGCTGCGCGATGTACGCGGTCGCGACCGCGCGTTGCTGCGCGGTGGTCGGGAAGATCGCGGACCGGTACTGCGAGCCTTCGTCGGGGCCTTGCCGGTTCAGTTCGGTCGGATCGTGCGCGACGGAGAAGAACACCTGCAGCAGCCGGCCGTACGTGATCTGGGTCGGGTCGTAGACGATGCGCACCGATTCCGCGTGCCCCGTCAGCCCCGAGCCGACCAGCGCGTAGTGCGCGGTTTCGGACGCGCCGCCCGCGTAGCCTGCGGTGACCTGCTTCACGCCCTTCACGTGCTCGAACACGCCCTGGACACCCCAGAAGCAGCCGCCGGCGAGCACGGCCGTCTCGTCGTGCGACGCGCCGGGCGTTTCGTCGAGCGTCGGCGCGGGCACGGTGCGCATCGGCTCGGCGGAATTGACGATGCGCTGGTAGCCGAACACGGCGGCCGCCGCGACGGCGATGGCGCCGATGCGGCGCAGCATGGCCGCGCGCCGCTGTGCGGCGGCATCGCGGATAGGGATCGGGTTCATCCTTTGCTCCTTCGAAATGCGTCGGGAAATGTGTCGAGAAAAGCGGCGCCCGGATGGCGGCGGCACCCGTGATCAGCCGAAAGTGAATGCATAGGCATCGACACCCGGATCGAGGAACTCGATCGAGAACGTGCGATCGGCGATCGCGCCGGGCTGCCGGACGAGCTGGTACAGGCGCTGACCGGTGACGGTGCCGTAGCCCTGCGCGTCGACGTCGGCGCCATGCGCGGCGCCGGGCGCCGCGCCGTCGAGCGTCACGCGAAAGCGCACGGGCCGGCCGTTCGTGCCGGGGCCGAGCACGAGATGCAGATCGCGTGCATGGAAGCGGTAGACGATCCGGCCATCCGGCGCGGCGAGCGACGCGCGTTCGGCGCCGACGTTCCACGTGCCCGCGAGGCCCCAGCCGTTGAGGTCCGGTCGGGCCGGCACGTCGTAGCGGTGCGCCGCGTCGCGTACGACGCCGCCCGGCGACGCGAAGCTTTCCGCGCGCGCATAGCCGACGTAGGTTTCGGGCGAACGGACGTCCGCGCTGTCGGCGGCCGCGAGCGCACCCTTCGCGGGCGCGCCGGCGAGTCCGAGCGGCACGTTCAGCGCGTCCGGATGGCCGGCTTCGGCGAGCAGCGACTGGATCGCGCGTTCCGATTGCGCGTATTCGCCTTCGCCGAAGTGGTGATGACGGATCCGCCCTTGCGCATCGATGAAGTAGTGCGCGGGCCAGTATTCGTTGTTGAACGCGCGCCAGATCGAATAGCCGTTGTCGATCGCGACCGGGTAGTCGATGCCGAGGTCGTGCACCGCCTTCTTCACGTTGCCGATGTCGCGTTCGAACGCGAACTCCGGCGCGTGCACGCCGATCACGACGAGCCCGTACGGCGCGTACTTGCGCGCCCACGCGGTCGTGTACGGCAGCGTGCGCAGGCAGTTGATGCACGAATACGTCCAGAAGTCGACCAGCACGACCTTGCCGCGCAGCCCGGCCGCCGTCAGCGGCGGCGAGTTCAGCCACTGCACTGCGCCGTCGAGCGACGGCAGCGTGCCTTCGACCGGCAGCGCGGCCGCGGGGGCGCCGGCCGCACGCATCATCGCACCGTCGGTCATCGCACTGCCGTCTGCCTGCGCGCCGTCAGTCGCGGCGGCCATCATCGCGCCGCTCGTTGCGCCGTCGGCGGTGCCGGTCGAGGCCGTTGTTGCCGGTACAGCGTTCGAGCGTCCGCCGAGGCGGTCGACGAGCTTCGTTTCGAGCCCGCCCGTGGTGACTGTCGACAGTTGCGCGAGGGCGCCCGTGTCGAGGCCGAGCGCGATCGCGCCGACACCGGCCAGGAGCGCCGCGCCGATCCCGCGCCGGATCCATTCGCCGGCGCCGAGCGAGCGCTTCATCGCGGCGAACACCTTGCCGCCGATCACGAGCGCGACGCCGAGCGACGTCGCCGCGCCGGCCGCATACGCGACGAGCAGCAGCGTCGTGCCGACGCTTGCGCCGCGCAGCGCGGCGCCGGTCAGCACGAGGCCGAGGATCGGGCCCGCGCACGGCGCCCACAGCAGGCCCGTCGCGACGCCGAGCAGCAGCGATGACGCCGGGCCGGCCGGGCGGCCGTCGCGTTGCGCGAACCCGGTGAGCCGGTTGCCGGCGGCGACGAGCGGGCGCGTCAGGTGTTCCGCGAAGCGCGGCATCAGCAGCGTCAGGCCGAACACCGCGAGCAGCACGATCGCGATCCAGCGGCCGGCCTGGTTGGCCTGCGCGACCCAGCCGCCGCCTACGGCGGCGAGCGTCGCGACGACGGCGAACGTGAGCGCCATGCCGGCGAGCAGCGGCAGGCCGGTGCGCACGAACGGCTGGTCGGCGCGCGCGAACACGAACGGCAGCACGGGCAGGATGCACGGGCTCAGGATCGTGAGCACACCGCCGAGATAGGCAAGGACGATGAGCAGCATGGTGCGTTCTCCGGTCGGACGGGAGTGGGGCCGGGTCAGGCGGCGGCCGGGTGGAAGGCGAGCGCGACGCCGTTCATGCAGTAGCGCAGGCCGGTCGGCGCCGGGCCGTCGTCGAACACGTGGCCGAGATGGCCGCCGCAGCGGCGGCAGTGCACTTCGGTGCGGACCATCCCGAACGACGCGTCGGTGTCGGTGCCGACCGCATGGTCGAGCGGTTTCCAGAAGCTCGGCCAACCCGTATGACTGTCGAACTTGGTGGCCGACGAGAACAGCGCGAGGTCGCAGCCGGCGCACGCGAACGTGCCGTGCCGGTGCTCGTCGTTCAGCGGGCTGCTGAACGGCCGTTCGGTGCCGGCTTCGCGCAGGACCGTGTATTGAGCGGGCGTGAGCCGGCGATGCCATTCGGCGTCGCTGTGGGTGATCTCGAAAGGAGCGGCTTTGGGTGAGCCGGCCGGCGGCGCGGCGAACGCGCGGCCGACCAGCGCGCGGCGGCCGGCGGACGACAGCGCCGCGAGCGCGGCGAGGCCGGTGGCGCCGGCGAACAGCAGGTGTCTGCGGGTGGGCATGATGGGCTCCTGGAAGCAGGTCCTGAAAACATGCGCCCATCGTAGGCGGCGGCCGGTGTCGAAGTCCTCACGGAAAGTTAAATGAATCGTGATGATTTACCCGGCGTTTCGGTCAGGGCAGCTGAAATCCGTTCGAGCCACGTCTGGAAAGGGTTTGCGGGGAATTGATGGCCCGGCGACTTTCACGGAAATCCTGCGCGAACCGCAATTTTTTAGCGTCTTTTTAATGTTCGCGGTGGGGGTAAGCCCTGCTCAGGATACGCGGGCCGATCGGGCACGATATCGATGGAGGACGATCATGGGTGCATTGACGGTTCGGCAAATCGAAGCCGCGAAGGCGACCGGAAAGCGGTATTTCCTGTCGGATGGGCGGTGGGCCGGCGGCCGAGACGGCACGCACGCCGCGTTGCGTGGTCGGTGCCGGGGCCTGTCCGCCCGAGGACTGCGGTGGTCCCGCCGGTTACGCGGAGCTGGGACGCACGCTGGCCGGCCGGATGACCGACGAAAAGCGCGACCTGCATCTATCTGTTCGTCGATGTTTCGGAAAAGCTGGGCCGCCATTACCGCGGGCAGCGGATCCGCGATGTCGACCATCTCGCCGAGTTGCTGCTGACGGAAGCGCACGTCGCGGTCGTTCCGGGCGCTGGCTGTGGCGATCCCAACTGCATCCGGATCTCTTATGCAACGTTTCCATCCTTTTCTCTCCGGTTCTAGGTGTGATTTGAAGCGAACTACCGAGTCAGCCGCACTTCAGATGAGCGCGGTCTGCTTGCGCTGGCGGGAGGCATCCCGCGCCAGAAGAAAAACACGAGTGCGCCTGCGAGCGCCTGTGCACCGACGACGAATGCGACGCAGCCCACCCAGCCCCAGCGATTCCATGCGGGAACGGGCAGGACCGAGCCGAGGCTTCCGCCAAAGTAGTAGAAGGACAGGTAAATGCCGATCGCCGTCGATCGTGCACTCCGTGCCGCTCGCGAGATGAACGCATTGGCCGACGCCTGCTCGACGAACACCGCGGTGGAACTGAGCGCGAGACCGGTCAGGATCGCGCTGACACTGCTCGACAGCGTCAGCAGTGCACCGACGATCGCGAGCCCGGTCGCCGCGAGGGCGAGATCGCGCGGGCCGCGTTGAGCCGCGACGCGGCCCGCGAGCGGCGTGACGACGACCGCGACGAGAAATACCGCATAGATCGCGCCGATCTCGACCGTATTGAAGCCAAATGGCGCGTTGGCCAGTCGCAGTCCGACGAAGGTGAACGTCGCGACCTGCGATGCGAGCACGCATGCTCCGACCAGAAACGACGCGAGCAGCGGGCCACGCGTCAAGAGCGTCCAGCGAGACGTCGACGCACCTTCGTTGTCCGGACGCGCGGCGCCGGGTGCCGGCAGGCACGCGTGGATCGCGAGGCCCGTTGCGAGACACAGGAACGCGACGAAATCGAGCGCGTGACGCCAGCCGAACGCGGACGTCAGGGTATTGGTCACGAAGCGTCCGGCGAATCCGCCGAGCGTCGTGCCGGCGACGAAGAGCGCACTGACTTCCGTCGCCGCGTCGTGACTGAAGATCTCGCCGATGCAGGCGATCGAGATCGCGAAGATGAACGGCATCAGCATGCCCGCGGCAAAGCGGGCAGCGAGGAACGATGAAAAGCTCGTCGCGTGCGCGGACCAGAGAACGGGGAGCGCACATGCCACGGCGGCGCACGAAATGACCGTTCGGCGATCGAAGCGGGCGGCCAGAGCACCGACGAACGGAGCGATAATGGCAACCGCCAAGGTGGTGGCGCTGATGCCCTGACCCGCCTGTTCGGCGCTCACGTGGAATGCCGCAGCGAGTTCGTGCAGGATGCCCTGGGTCGAATAAAGATTGAGAAAAGCCGCAAATCCGCACAGGAAAAATGCGAATCGAATGGTTCTGTTGCCCACTGGTGACGCCCTATCTGGTTTGTGTGACAGTCTGACGAGTGGGCGACACGCGCGCCAATACTGTTTTCGTGGCCATTGATACCGAAAAGACAAGAATGCTCGACCTACGCCGCCTCCGCTATTTCGTGACCGTCGCCGACGAATTGCACTTCGGACGCGCGGCGTTGCGTTTGCGTGTCGCCCAGCCGCCTTTGACGCGCCATATCGCCGCGCTTGAAACTGATCTGGGTATCCGGCTGTTCGAACGATCGACACGCGCGGTCCAGCTCACGCCGGCAGGCGCGCTGTTTCTCGAACACGCAAGGAGCGTCATTCATGCAGTCGACGAGGCGGAGGCAACGGCGCGCAAGATGGCGCAAGGGATGGTCGGTCGCGTCGTGATCGGTTATGCGAGTTCCATTCCGATGTCCGACGCGTTTTCGGACATCATCCGCAAGGTGAGCCGAAGCATGCCGGAAGTCGAGTTGGCGTTTCGGGAAGTATCGACCGCGAGTCAACGCCAGCAGATCGCCGTCGGCACGATGGACGTCGGATTCGGCTGGTCGGCGGCAAAGACGTCCGGGGAGCGTATCCGGTCCCTCGTCCTATCGCGGGAGCCGCTCGTCGCCGCGGTCCCCGCGCAGAGTCGATACGCGGGTAAGGCGACGATCGCGTTCCGTGAACTCGTCAAGGAGAATTTCGTCACGTTCCCGGCGGGTTACGGTTCCGCGCTGAATGCGGCGCTCGAGGATCTGTGCGCCCAGGAGGGCGTTGCGCCGCAGATAGGGCCTACCGCATCGCAGATGACGACGCTGGTGTCGCTGGTGGCAGCGGAGCGCGGCGTCGCCATCGTGCCCGGCTTCACGTCGACGCTACAACGCTCGGGCGTCGCCTACGTGCCGCTGGCGACGCCGCATGTTCTCGAGTTGGTCGTCACATGGTCCGAACCGTTTTCGTCGACCTGCGTCGGGCAGTTCATCGAGTTCGCGAGGTCGGCCGCGGCCGGCTAGGCGCGGCTGGCTAGGCGCGGCCGGCTAGGCTTCCAGGCCCTTCTGCACGTACCACGACAACGGCAGTGTCAACAGCAGGACCGAGGCCAGCGCGAGCAGCGCGATCGGGACGCCCGCGATGTCGCCGAGACGGCCGAAAAGCACCGGCGACAGCGCGCCGCCGCCGATCGTGCCCGTATAGAACAACGCGAACGCCTGCTCGCGCTTGCCGACACCGGCCAGTTCCGGCACGACACCGTAGAGCACGGACGATGTTCCGTTCAGCGCCAGTCCAAGCAGCGGCAGCATCGCCATCATGGCGAAGAGCGGCGAGAACACAGCGAGCGCGATCAGCAGCGACGTGGCCGACTCCGTGAGCCACACCGTCTTCATCATCCCGATGCGCGCCCCCAGATAGCCGCAAAACAGCTTGCCGAACGCACCGCCCACGAACAGCAACGTGAGCGCAAGACCGATACCGGCAGTGCCAGCTCCCTTGCTTTTGAGCAGGAACGGCAGAAACGTCAGAAAGCCCATCCGCACGGCACTGTCGAGGGTGCCGGTCGCGAGCAGCGCATGCAAGCCGCCGGACGAACCGCTGCCGGAGGCCGCTTTCGGCGTCTTGTCGCGTGCCGTGCGCGACGAGTCGCGCGACGGAATCAGCCACCACAGCAGGCCCGCCGAAACCACGCCCAGCAGGCCGATCAGCGTGGCGCCGGTGCGCCACGTCACGACCGTCAACAGAAGGCCGATCAGGCCTGGTATCAGCGTCTTGCCGATGTCTCCGGAGAAGTTGTATTGGGCCAGCGCCTCCTTCACGCCGCCGCCTGCCTCGTAGGAATCGGTGACCATCGACGATGCCAGAGGATGCTGCGTGCTGGCGCCCAGGCCGCCCAGCGCCAGCGCGATCAGCAGTACCGTCAGCCCACCGGCTGACCGGCGATGAGATAGGCAACGCCCGCGAGGGCGGTCCCGGCCACCAGCATGCGCTCGCGCCCACATCGCCGCGCTGCCTGGCTCGCAAGCAACTGAAAACTCGCCATCACGCCGGAATAGAGCCCGCGTAACAAGCCGATCTGAGCGTAATTGAGTGCGAACTGGGCCTGCCAGATCGGAAGCAGCACGTAAATGACGTCGGTCAGCCCGTCGTGGACGGCGTGCGCGCCGCAGGCGGCGATCAGCGAGCGACGACGGGACGGATCGGGGACATGCAGTGCCTCACGAGAGACTGCGCTTTTCAAATCGCTCATTTTGTTGATTATGTGCCGGATGTTGGTCGCGGTTCGCCATCATTCCTGGAGACCAAGCGGCGGAGTAGCGAGCTCGTTGGGGTGGAAGTATCGCGAATTTGCCGCAGGCGATCGGCAATTCAGATACGCCGATCCGTGCTTCCGGCTATCGACGATATCGATGTGCTCGCCGATTGCGGGCAGTGCCGGGCTACGCGTAGGACGCGTCGATGATAAACCAGAACGTTCCTCGGTCGGCCTCGTGTGATTGACCGGCGAGGCCGAGCCGTCGATCCGCTTCCACGAAGCGGAGGGAATGGCCCACGACAGGCCTGGCGACGGCACCCCATGCCGTTCGCGTCGGCACCGCGCCGCTGCCCCGACCCTCGCGTCATCCGGCCTCGTCCGAGAGCGACACGGGCGCAGCATGCTGACCGTCGCGCTCTGCCGTCGCCTCCTGGCTCCGGCGGAAACCGGTATCGGCCCCGAGCGCATGAAGGATCGATCGGCCTTTCTTCGTCAGATATGCGCGCGGACGGCCGGGGGCGCCATGTTCGAGCATGACGAGTTGTCGTTCGAGCAACGCATCGAGTTCGGCGCGATTCATGTCGAGCTGATCCGGCGCCTCGCACACCAGCATCAGCGTCGCGAATTCGTGCGGGCTCAGCATGGCCGCCTCCCGTCGCGCACGGAGCCGCCGCCGGCAGGCGTGGCGAAGAAAAATGAAATATGGTGCAGCGCGCGTCCGCGGGTGGCGACGCGACGGCGCGGCAGCTTCGGTCGGCCGATCATGGCGGGTGGGTCGATGCGACGCAACGCGAACGGCTTGCGCGCGGCGCGTACTCGAGCACCGATCGGCGCGAAGCGACCGTTGCCGTTGCGCGCGACTCGCAGGCCGGCCGACAGACCCGCGACGACGCGTCGTGGCCGGCGGCCGACTTCCGTCAGCCGATCGGAGGTAAGGAAAGGATCGTTCATGATTCGCTCCCGGTTGGACCTCGCACGGAGGACGAACCGGACCACGCGCTCCAGTTCGTCGATCCGCGAGAGGCCTCGCTGACAAACAAATCGAAACACGCAGCGCGTAAGCCGCGGCTGCTTGAGCGATACCAAAATAGGACGGCAAGCGCGGATTTCAAGCGCCGTTTTTGCGATGATTCGCGCGGCCCGTCGAGGCCGCACCGGCGCGCGTCGCGCGGCATCGCGAGACGCGCGACGGTCGGACGAACGCGGTTCTGGTCTGAAACATTTTGTTACACATGCGCTTTCTTCCCCCTCTTGAAGCGCGCCTCACGCGCCACTATTTCGCTTTTCGCCAATCGACGGCACGCCGGCGCATCGCGGCCTTTGCGCGTGCAGGCGCTGGCGGATTCCCTTTTCCAGGTGATCTCATCGCTCAGGAGATGAAAATGCAGATTCGTCCCCTCTACGACCGGGTTATCGTCAAGCGAATCGAACAGCAACGGACGACGGCCTCCGGCATCGTGATTCCCGATTCGGCCGCAGAACGGCCCGAGCAGGGTGAAGTGATTGCGGTCGGCAGCGGCCGGCTGCTCCAGGACGGCTCGCAGCGCCCGCTGCAGCTCCAGGTCGGCGACCAGGTTCTCTTCGGCAAATATGCAGGCCAGACCGTGAAGGTGAACGGCGAGGAACTGCTCGTGATGCGCGAAGAGGACGTCATGGGCGTACTCGAACCCGAATCGCCGGCTGCCAGGAAAGCGGCCTGAATACCGATTCGACCGCGTCGCACGGGTAGGAGCCCGATGCGCGCGGCATCTCGTTCAACGACTGTATCCGGAGCAAGAAAATGACCGTAAAAGACGTGAAATTCCGCGATGGCGCCCGCCAGCAGATCGTCAAGGGCGTGAACGTGCTGGCCGACGCGGTGAAGGTGACGCTCGGCCCGAAGGGCCGCAACGTCGTGATCGAGCGTGGCTTCGGCGCGCCGGTGATCACGAAGGACGGCGTGTCGGTCGCGAAGGAAATCGAGCTGAAGGACCGCTTCGAGAACATGGGCGCGCAGATCGTCAAGCAGGTCGCGTCCAAGACGGCCGACGTGGCCGGCGACGGGACGACCACCGCCACCGTGCTCGCGCAGGCGATCGTGCAGGAAGGCATGAAGCACGTCGCGGCCGGCATGAACCCGATGGATCTGAAGCGCGGCATCGACAAGGCCGTCGGCGCGGTGCTCGATGAGCTGCGCAAGCTGTCCCGACCGATTTCGACCCACAAGGAAATCGCTCAGGTCGGCGCGATTTCCGCGAACTCGGACGACGCGATCGGCAAGATCATCGCCGATGCGATGGAGAAAGTGGGCAAGGACGGCGTGATCACCGTCGAGGACGGCAAGTCGCTGGAGAACGAACTCGACGTGGTCGAAGGCATGCAGTTCGATCGCGGTTACGTGAGCCCGTATTTCATCAACGATCCCGCGAAGCAGGCGGCCTATCTCGACGATGCGCTGATTCTGCTGCACGACAAGAAGATTTCCAGTATCCGCGACCTGCTGCCGATCCTCGAAGCGGTGTCCAAGACCGGCAAGCCGCTGCTGATCGTCGCCGAGGATGTCGAGGCCGAAGCGCTCGCGACACTCGTCGTGAATTCGATGCGCGGCATCCTGAAGGTCGCCGCCGTCAAGGCGCCGGGTTTCGGCGACCGGCGCAAGGCGATGCTGGAGGATCTCGCGATCCTGACCGGCGCGACGGTCATCTCGGAAGAAACCGGCAAGCAGCTCGACAAGGCCACGCTCGAGGATCTTGGCAGTGCGAAGCGTGTCGAGGTGCGCAAGGACGACACGATCATCATCGACGGCGCGGGCGATGCGGCGCGCATCGATGCGCGCGTGAAGTCGATTCGCGTGCAGATCGACGAAGCGACGAGCGACTACGATCGAGAGAAGCTGCAGGAGCGTGTCGCGAAGCTCGCGGGCGGCGTGGCGGTGATCAAGGTCGGCGCGGTCACCGAGGTCGAAATGAAGGAGAAGAAGGATCGCGTCGACGATGCGCTGCATGCGACGCGCGCCGCGGTCGAGGAGGGCATCGTGCCGGGCGGCGGCGTCGCGCTGCTGCGTGCGCGCGCGGCGCTGTCGGACATCCGGGGCGCGAATGCGGACCAGGACGCCGGCATCCGGATCGTGCTGCGCGCGCTGGAGGCGCCGCTGCGCATCATCGCGGCCAATGCGGGCGACGAGCCGTCGGTCGTGGTCTCGAAGGTGCTCGAAGGCACGGGGAACTTCGGCTACAACGCGGCGACCGGCGAGTACGGCGATCTGGTGGACGCGGGCGTGGTCGATCCGACCAAGGTCACGCGTACCGCGCTGCAGAACGCCGCGTCGATCGCGAGCCTCGTGCTGACGACCGATGCGACCGTCGCGCAAGCGCCGAAAGAGGACGGCGCCGAGCCGGCTCCCGCGCCCGAACTCGGCTACTGACCTGCATCGCAGGCTCGCCTGCGATCGTCGAACAGCCGCTGGCCGGAGCGGCTTTTCCCGGCGCGCGCGACAGCGGGGCGCGCCGCCGCCTTTTCATGCTTGCGAGACCGACCATGAAGCTCGAACTTTCGATCGATTCCAGGCCGCTGCAAGTCGAACTCGACGACGTCATCGCCGGCCTGCTCGCTGCGCGGCTCGGCCTGCCGCCGGAGGGCGATCATCGCGGCGCGATCGGCCGCTACCTCGGCGATGCGGCGGGGCCGTGGACGCTGGATGACGACCATATGCGCAAGCGCGTGATGCGCCGCCTGATTCTCGACATCGCCGATCCGACGCTGGTCATCCAGTACCTGATGGCCGACCAGACCGACCAGAGCGGGCCCGGCGAAGCAGGCGAGTGACGCGCGCCGAACGCGCGTCCGCCCGTCCGGCGACGTATCCAGCGCGCCTCCTGTCGCTGCGCCGGCGCGTCGGAATCGCCGTCGCGCGCGGGGAACCGCGACTCAGGCGCCGTCCGGCTTGCCCGGCTTGCGGCCTTGGGGAGCCGGCGGACCCGCGCCCAGCTCGGCACCCGTCATCGGGTCGCTGTTCGGATCGGAGGCGAGTCGCTGCGCCATCGCCTCGATGGCGTCCGCTTGCTGCGCGTCGAGCATGCCTTCCGCAATACCGCTGCCGCCGTCGACCGCAGGTTCGGCGGGGCGGATTTCGAGTTCGCCTCCGTGGTTCCATGGCCCGACCAGCGGTGCCGCGTCCGGCTGCATCCGGAAATACACGTGATCGTACGGCGCCTTCGGCGGCAGCTTGCCCGGCGGGAAGTTCGCGGTGATCGCATACAGCGCTTTCTCGAACGACATCTGGTGCGACACCTCGCGCGTCATCAGGAAGCCGAGCGCGTCGCGGATATCCGGATCGTCGGTCACGTTGATGAGCCGCTCGTAGATGATCTTCGCGCGTGCTTCGGCCGCGATGTTCGAGCGCAGGTCCGCCGTCGGTTCGCCGATCGTGTCGATGTACGCGGCCGACCACGGCACGCCGCCCGAATTGGTCAACGGCGCGCCAGCGCCGTACAGCACCTGCGTCACGTGGCTGTCGTTGCCCGCGCCGTGCAGCTTGCGGTACAGCTCGGCCTGTTCGTCGACCGCTTCGGCCAGCTCGCCCTTGGCGCCGCGATTCAGCATCGCGGCCATCGAGCCGATCACTTCGAGGTGGCTCAACTCCTCGGTGGCGATGTCGAGCAGCATGTCCTTGCGGCCGGGATCTTCTTCGGTGATCGCCTGCGTGAAATAGCGCATCGCGGCGGCAAGCTCGCCCTGCGGGCCGCCGAACTGCTCGAGCAGCAGGTTGGCGAGTCCCGGATTCGGCGCGCCCACGCGCACCGTGTACTGAAGCCGTGTGTTGTGGATGAACATGGCATCTCCGTTGAAAGGGTTGCGCGACATTCGCCCGGCCGAATCAGCACGAATCGATCCCGTGGGCGGCCGACGGTTCCGGGCATGTGCGATGGCGGCCGATGCGGGCCGCGACAGGGGCGGCTTCTCGTGGGCGCTGGTACGGTTCGTCGTGCGGCACGCGTGCATCGTGCCGACGGGCGCGACTCGGCGCAGACGTGAACCGGCGCCGGGCGACGAAGCAGCGATCGTGCGATCGGCTCGCGACGGGCAGCGTCTGGCGGGCGACGCTGCCCGCCGTCGATGCAAGGCGCCGCATGCGAACACGGCAGAGACGGCGGCGACCGAGCGCGCGTCGCGTGACCCGCGGTCGGCGGCGCCGGATTTTCAAGCGGTTGTCATTTCGGCTGCATAGGCCGTGTCACGCCGGCATGAGTGCGGCGCGATGCGGCATGCCGACGATGCGCGGGACCGGCCGCGTCGCCGATGCGCGATGCCGGTTTCGCACGGGAGTACAGAAGGCGACGCGCGACGGGGGCGACGTGGCGCCGCATTGTCGGTGAGCCTGACGACGACAGGCGCGCGGGCCGAGCGGCGCTAGCGGACATGCCGCGTCATCGCGCTTTCAGCATTTCGTCGGCGAGCCGATACGCGCTGACTGCGCGCTTCGATTCGTAGTCGGCGATCGTGGACACGTTGCGACCGGCGTCACGCGACAATAAACCCTGCAGCGCGGCGGCGGCGAAGAAATCGCGAAGATCCGGGGTGGCGGCTTTCGGCTCGGGTGGAACGGGCTCGACGAGCGGATCCGGCTTCCAGAAAACGGGCGACAGCGGCGACGCTTTCGATAGAGCGGCTGTCTGCTTGATGCTCACATTCTGGGACAACGGTGTCATGTCTTCCCCTTCGATCAGGTATCAGTTGGTGAAGTAGTGAAATATCCCCGATTGAATGAGCGAGCATCGTGTCGTTTTTTTTGAGCGGTACTAATGATTGATCGACGCGAATATTCGCCGGTAATACGGAATCCGTCAAAGAAAATAAATTGGCTCCACCTGGTGTGTCGGAGGAGCAGGATTCGTTCCCGCTCGGCGCAGGGACGAAGCGGTGTTTTTTGCGAACCGGAGTCGATGGTATGTCGGCATGGATGACGTTCCGGTGACGCGCCGCGAGACCTCGTTGACCCTGACTTTTTCATGTCGACGGCGGTCGATATGGTGCGATTTATCCCGGCACGAACACGCCCATCGCCGCGATCGCCATCGCGAGCGTCGCGGTCCATCCTCCCCACGCAAGCGGGCCTCTGACGGCAAACTTGCCCATGACCCGTTTGCTTCCCGCCATCAGCATCATCACGACCATGATCGGAACGGCGCTCACCCCATTGATGACGGCGCTCCAGTAAAGCGCGCGGATCGGGTCGAAATGCATGAACGTGAACGCGATTCCACCGACGATTGCCAATGCGATCACCGCATAGAATTCGGGCGCGACGCCCAACTGCAGTGCGAGACTGTTGCGCCAGCGAAACGTGCCGGCGGCCGCATAGGCGGCCGATCCCGCAAGCACCGGCAGCGCCAGCAGGCCGGTGCCGACGATGCCGAGCGCGAACAGCACGTACGCGAAGTGACCGGCAAGCGGCTCGAGCGCCCGCGCGGCGTCCGCCGACGTTTTGACGTCGATGCGATGCGCGTTGAGCGTGGCCGCTGCCGTCAGCACGATGAAGAATGCAATCACGTTCGATACGCCCATGCCGAACCACGTGTCGAAGCTGATCCGGCGCAACTGCGCGGGCGCCTGGCCCGGCATGCGCCGCAGCGGCCGCTGGTTCGGCACGGCGTGCAATTCTTCGACTTCCTGGGACGCCTGCCAGAAAAACAGGTACGGGCTGATGGTCGTGCCGAGCACGGCGACGACCGTGGTCAGATAGGCGGCGGTCAGTTGCGCATGCGGCATCACGATCGCGCGAGCGACCTCCGCCCAGTCGACCGGCACGATGAGGGCGACCGCGACATAGGCCAGCAGCGTCAGCGCCGTCCATTTGAGCAATCGCGCGTAGCGGTCGTACGGGACGAACACCTGCAGCACGACCGACATGCCGCCGAGGCACACGATGTAGAGCTGTTGCGGGCCGGGCAGCAACAAATTGACTGCCGCGCCCATGGCCGACAAGTCGGCCGCGATGTTGATCACGTTGGCCGCGATCAGCAGCACGACCGTCGCGTACAGCAGCCATCGCGGATAGTGCGTGCGCATGTTGGACGCGAGCCCCTTGCCCGTCACGCGGCCGATGCGCGCGCTGACCAGCTGGATGGCCGTCATCAGCGGGTACGTCAACAGCAGTGCCCACAGCAGTTCGAAGCCGAATTGCGCGCCCGCTTGCGAGTACGTGCCAATGCCGGAAGGATCGTCGTCAGCGGCGCCGGTGACCAGACCGGGGCCCAGGCGGCGGACCCACGTGACGGCGTTCGGGGCCGGGTCCGTCGGCTCGGGCTGAAGCAAATCGTTGTCGTTCATGATGGCGCGCCTCCCGAGGAGTGCAGCAGGCGCAATCGCCGTGCCCGCTCGATGGGTATCTCGCGCCGGCGGCGCAGGCGGGCATCACGGTCCGTTCAGCGTCGCCGTGTTGCCCGCGTCGACCGTGATTGCCTGTCCCTTCGACACCAGTCGGCCGCCGGCCATGCTTCCGCCGCCGAGGCGCAACTTCAGGAGCGCCGGTTCGTTTGCATCGAGTCCCGACAGATAATCCAGACCGTGCAGTCCCGCGCGATCATGGAACGGGATGAACAGGAAGAGCAGAACTCCGACGTGGGGACCGGGCACTGGGTGCGGATGTCGAGTCGCCGGGCAGAGAACGGATAGTCGTCGATATCGGTTGCACCCGCATCGAATCGCTTTTGGATGGAGAGCGGCGTGACGGCGTAGCGGAGTTAGACGTGATCGGCCCACAGCGTGTTGTCGAGCGACGCCGGATCTTCGGGGGTGTACGCAACGATCGTGAGGCCGTTCCGGTCCCGGTGCTGGATTTCGTATCGGCTGACATCTATCGACTTGCAGCCGGCACACGCGATTGTCGCAGGCGGCGCGAAACAGATCAAACGCATCCGGTCATGCATGTCGTCCTCCCGCGCCTCGCGGTTTCGGTTCGCCTGCAATACGACGGTGCGCGACGTGGCGTTACGTCCGGCTACCCGCACCGTCGGCGGCCGAGCCCGTTGCGTGCATCGCCTGGTCGAGAAGGGCATGCGCGGCTTGCCACGCGCGCGCGGCCGCCGCGGAGTCGTTGAACGCCCGCGCTTCGACCGTGGCGCCGTCCAGCAGCATCATGAAGACGGTCGCCAGCCGGTTTGCGGTTTCGGCCGGCACGAGCGCTTCGATCAGTTCGGCGATCCATTCGACCATTTTGCGACGATAGCGGATCGCGACATCCGAGATCGGTGCATAAGCGGTGCCGAATTCGGCCAGCGCACGCTCGAACAGGCAGCCGGCAAATTCAGGTGTCCTGAACCATGCTGCGTACCAGTCGAAGATGGTCTTGACGCGCTCGACCGGATCGACGACGTGCTGCAACTGAGCGTCGATGCTGCCGACGATCAGGTCGTAGCGCTGGACCAGCACTTCGCGGATCAGTTCGTCCTTGCTCGCGAAATGCCGGTACAGCGTCATTCGGGCGACACCGGAATCGTCGATGATCCAGTCGACGCCCACCGGGTGGAATCCGTGCCTGGAGAACAGTTCGGTCGCTTTGTCTACCACCAGCTGGCGTTTGTTGGCTCGCACGAACGGCTTCCTCCTCGATATTTCAACGGCGTAGACCGATTATTCTAGCATCATGTCGGTGCATGAAATCGGCCTCCCGGCTCTGTTTGACGGCAGTTCGGCCCCGCCAGTCTTCGCTTGTCGAGCCGGTTATCGAGTCGTCTTGACTATTGGATAGACCGATATGTATCATTTGAAGCCAGTGAGCAGCGATCGTATTGCGTGGATTAAAGAGACAGAACGGAGCAGGTTCCTGCGTGCCGTTTTCCGCCGTATCAGCCGCTGCAACGATGTTTCAAGACGAAAAGAGAACCTGAGAGAACCTTGGTACGCGGGCCCGCGGACGATGTTCGCTGCACCCCGCACCGGCCGGGGCATGCTCGCGGGCGAGCGCGCGAAGCAATACGGCGCCAATGAAACGTGAGGAAAATACCCATGTATCGCCGTTTACTCGCACCGGGGCTGCTGTTGCTGTTGGCCGCGTGCGCGCAGGATCCGTCGGTTACCGCCGG
>NZ_LPDI01000019.1:0-3337 GCF_001528895.1 Burkholderia sp. MSMB1078WGS
TACATGGCGACGATCTTGTCGTCGAAGCCCGTGAAGCGCCGTTCGTGCTTGGGAATCAGGATGGGTTCGAAGCTGCCGTCGCGGTCACGCGGCACCTCGATGCGGATCGGGCCGTCTTCGGTCAGAACCGTCTTGGCCCCTTTGCCATTGCGCTGATTCGTGGCGTTGACCGGCTTGGCAGCACCGGGAGGGTAGCCGAGATGATGGTTCATCTCGCCGCCCAATGCCCGTTCGATCAGCGCCTTCTTGAGCGCCAACGTCGCGGCGTTGATGGCTTCGGCTGTCATCGGACCGTTGCCGAACTGCTCGAGCAGCTCGGCCGGAATCGCCGGCAGAGCCGCCGGCTGGGCTTTCGGTTTGCGAGGCATAAACTCTCCTTGGGAGCATGTTATGCCTTAAACACAAAATTCCTGACAGGCCCCGCTTGATTGGCTTGTTCACGATCTCGCCCGTTTCCTGATCGAAGTAATGCACTTGAAACACCTGTTTGGCGATGTCGACGCCCACTGCCTTACTGTTCATCGTGGATCCTCCGGTTGCCTGAACAATGCGTGCATTTTCCACATGGGGACTTCGATGCCGTCGGCCCGAACGGGTCCACCCTTCCTTTTCCTCTCACTCGACCGTGGGGGTGGGATGCGTTCATTTCATTCTCCTTGGCCGTTAGTTTATGCCTCACTCACAAGGATTCAGATAGGCTCCTTGTGGCTGTGCTTTGCTATACCCGCGGGCGAAGCACGACGATGCCTGGCGAGCTTTCCACATACTCAAGGAATGGAGAGTCTACAACCCTCATATTAGCCTTCTTCGAGGACGCGTTACGAAGCACCGGACCATTATCGGTCTCAACAAAAAATCCGACATGCGTCACATCTAGACCATCCGCTTTCGCATAAATTCCAATAAAATCCCCCGTTCTAAGTTGACTGATAACCTTGTCATCGATAAATTCGCTTGGGATGTAGGTGACATTTCGTTTAACAACCGGCAATCCCGGCAGGTATGATCCACCGTCCGCTTTCTTATTGAGTTGCTTCTCAAGCGTAACGGCATGAACGCTAATCGCACCGGTTACATCGTCGGCAAGTACTTGCTGCCTATATGCCCAGTCCGTAAAGAAGTGCCGACGACGCAGGAAGCTGATTTCTCCATCTACATAGCGCGTCCGGACAAGCTGATCAACGTAACCCTCTTTCGTGACCGCCTTTCTCGCGGCCTCGACATAATCAAGATAGGTGAAGCAATCCACTCCACTGAAGTCGATGACAAGTTGTTCTGGAGTATCCGATGATCCCTTCAGCGTATCACCCCGATATGGCGTTCCAAGAAATTCCCGTGACAGGGACTCGATGATCTGCCCCGTACTACTACCTGAGATCGCTGCTCGCTGCCAGAGCAATGCGTCCAGCTTCCTCGACGTCTCTTTGCCCATGCCAACTAATACTGCCTGTTGCTGAGAAATTTGTTCGTCGACGTTAAATTGCGACAAGGCGGGTGCGTCTCCACCACATCCGGACAAAATAAGTGCAAAAGCAAACGGCAGAATTCTTGTTCGACTCACCAAGGTCTCCAGTAGCAATTTTCTCAGCAGAAATGGTGACATATATTATTTTGCGATAGTGCAATCTCATTTTTTAATTTAACACCAATTGACATAGAAGAATTTGCACGACTCAATATGCTGAACAATTGACGTCAAAGTTCAAGATATCGACAGCGGATGGCTGAGAGACAATCGGTCGCGCACCCGCGCGGGATCAGCTCTGCGGCGAGAAATGGTGACCTGAGGCGGAATTTTGTAGCCATTCGGGCAGTGAGTCTCGCGTCGATATTATCGGAATCCAGCCAGGCTCGACGGACCGTGGCGGGAGGTTGATAGCGATGTGCGCTATGCGGCCGGCGCTCATTGTAGAACTGCCGCCAGCGTTCGATGAGCACCTTGGCCTCGGCGCGGCTGCTGAACCACTCCCGGTTCAGCAATTCGTCACGCAGCTTGCCGTTGAAGCTCTCGACGAAGCCGTTTTGCCACGGACTGCCGGGCGCGATGAAGGCCGGACCGATGGCCGCATCCCGCAGCCAGCGCATGACTCTGGCAGCGGTAAATTCGGCGCCGTTGTCAGACCGAACGAACGCGGGCTTGCCGTACAGGCGCATCAGTCGCGACAGCGTCAGAATCACATCCTGCGACCGCAGACTGGCGCCGACCTCGATCGCCAGGCACTCGCGGGTGTATTCATCGATCACGCATAGCATCTTCAACGCTCGGCAATCCACCAGTTGATCGTGCACGAAGTCATAGCTCCAAACCGAATTGGGCTGCGTGGCGCCTGGCGGGCGTATGTCGTTGCCGCAACGACGTCGGCGAGGACGTCGCCGCGGAATGTTGAGCTGTAGGGTTCGCCACATTCGCCGCACGCGCGATTCGCTCAACGCCAGCCAGGCCGACATCCGGCGATAGCCGAAGCGCGGCACTTCTTGCGCCACCGCCATCAGCCTCTCGCCCAGACTCCGATCCTTCTCCGGTTGCTTGAGCGTATAGGTCGCAACTCGGCGGCTCAGTCCCAGGTAGCGACATGCCTTGCGTTGCGAGAGCCCCCGCCGAGTCAGGACTTCCAGCGCTTCGCGCCGGCCCGTCGGGGTGGTCATTTTTTTTGGCTGAACTCCTTCAGGCCGTCGATGACAAGCATCTGCTCGGCGATCAGCCGCTTGAGCCGATCGTTCTCCGATTCCAACTCTTCGAGCCGACGCGTGTCAGCCACGTCCATCCCGCCGAACTTGTTGCGCCAACGATGGAACGTCTGTTCCGAAATGTTGTGGCGCTTGCACAGATCCTTCACCGGCTCGTCCCGGCTCTCGGCCTCGCGTAAGATTCGGATGACTTGCTCGTCGGTAAATCGCTTCTTCATCGAGTTCTCCTTGCCTCTAGGATAAAAGAGAACTCACTTGCCGAATGGCTACAAGAAACGTCTCAGGTCAGCGTGTCAATTTTGCTCTCACATATAAAAATTTGATAGCTTCTATTATTTCAACTTTACGATTGTGCTTCGCTGGCAGTGGCTTCCACCGCGCCTTCCGCAGTCTCATCGAATTCTGGTCTCCCGCCTTGCCGATAATCACAACAATGGCGCCGCCTATCGTATGCACTCAGAGGACTATACTGTGCATGTTGTAGTCGACGACGTCGCCTAATACCCATGGGCTATTTGCCCACTCCCAAATTTCTAAGAGGATCTCCCTGCGCATTTATGGCTACCTATCTCGAACTCAAGGCTCAAGCTGACGCACTGGCACAGCAAGCGGAAGAAGCACGGCTCGCCGAGCTCGACAGCATCATCAC
>NZ_LPDI01000021.1:0-1796 GCF_001528895.1 Burkholderia sp. MSMB1078WGS
CGCCCGCGAGCGTGGCCTTGCCGTAGTTCGGCGTGCCGTCCGCGTTCTTGTCGTACGTCACTGCAGCACGCGTGTGACCATCACCATCCACCAGGCCCGTGTTCGTGAACGCGTTCTTGATGTTCGTGATGTCGCCCGTGTTGCCCACAACCCGACCGTCCAGGTTTTCCAGTGCGTCGCCGACGTTGCGATACGCGACTTGCTTCGAGCCGTCCGCGGAATCGGTCAGGCTGTACGTCGGCGCCGACAGCTTGCCGTTCGCATCCACCGACGAACCGCCGCCCAGCGCATTCGCCACGCTCTGCGCCGTGCCATGCAGTTGACCGCCGTTGATCGCATCCTTGCTCTGCGCGCTGACCTGGCCGGCCTTCACGTTCGTGAGCGTCGTGCCTTCCGTGCCGCCGAGCGTCGCCTTCGACTTCGTCGCATCGTCGTACGTCATCGCCAAGGACGTCACGCCCTTGTTCGGGTCGTTCGGATCCACCTGCGTGACCAGGCCCGCCTCCTTCAACTGGCCAAGGTTCACCGCATCCTTGTCAGCCTTACCCGCCGCTACGTTCGACAGGATCGTGCCGTCCGCGCCCGCGAGCGTGGCCTTGCCGTAGTTCGGCGTACCGTCCGCGTTCTTGTCGTACGTCACTGCGGCACGCGTGTGACCATTGCCGTCCACCAGACCCGTGTTCGTGAACGCGTTCTTGATGTTCGTGATGTCGCCCGTGTTGCTTGCAACCCGACCGTCCAGGTTTTCCAGTGCGTCGCCGACGTTGCGATACGCGACTTGCTTCGAGCCGTCCGCGGAATCGGTCAAGCTGTACGTCGGCGCCGATACCGCACCGTTCGCATCCACCGACGAACCGCCGCCCAGCGCATTCGCCACGCTCTGCGCCGTGCCATGCAGTTGACCGCCGTTGATCGCGTCCTTGCTGCCCGCGCTGACCTGACCGGCCTTCACGTTCGTGAGCGTCGTGCCTTCCGCGCCCGCCAGCGTCACCTTGTCCTTCTGGATGCTGTCGTACGCCACCGCCAGCGGATTCATCCCGCCTTCCACACCACGAATGGCTTCGGTCAGTTGATCGACGTTCACCGCGTCCTTGCCGTCCGTGCCTTGCGCAACGTTCGACAGCTTCACCGGCGTCGCCGACTTTCCACCGCCCAGCGTCACCGAACCGTAGTTCGCCGTGCCGTCCTGGTTGCGGTCGTACGTCACCGCGGCAATCGCCTTGCCGTCGTTACCGATAAGGCCCGACGACTTCAGTTGCGACACGTTCACCGCGTCCTTGTCAGCCACACCCGCCTTCACGTTCGACAGGATCGTGCCGTCCACGCCCGCGAGCGTGGCCTTGCCGTGGTTCGGCGTGCCGTCCGCGTTCTTGTCGTACGTCACTGCAGCACGCGTGTGACCATCGCCGTCCACCAGACCCGTGTTCGTGAACGCGTTCTTGATGTTCGTGATGTCACCCGTGTTGCCCGCAACCCGACCGTCCAGGTTTTCCAGTGCATCGCCGACATTGTGATACGCGACTTGCTTCGAACCGTCCGCGGAATCGGTCAGGCTGTACGTCGGTGCCGATACCGCACCGTTCGCATCCACCGACGAACCGCCGCCCAGCGCATTCGCCACGCTCTGCGCCGTGCCATGCAGTTGACCGCCGTTGATCGCATCCTTGCTCTGCGCGCTGACCTGACCCGCCTTCACGTTCGTGAGCGTCGTGCCTTCCGTGCCGCCGAGCGTCGCTTTCGACTTCGTCGCATCGTCGTACGTCATCGCCAAGGACGTCACGCCCTTGTTCGGGTCT
>NZ_LPDI01000022.1:0-3655 GCF_001528895.1 Burkholderia sp. MSMB1078WGS
CACGCGCTCGATCCCGCCATGGTTCGCCCGTGCGACATAATCGGCCATCCAGTTCTCGCCGAGCACCTGGCGCGCGATCTCGACCACGATGTAGTCGGCTTCGAGGTTCGCATCCTCGTTGTAGCGCGACAGGCCTTGCAGGCACGACGGGCAGCTCGTCAGGATCTTCACGTCCGGCCCGTTCGCCCCCGCGGCGGCCGGCGCCGGCGCATCGCCCGCCACCACCGGAATCGCGCGCAGCTTCGCGGCGCCCTTGCGGATCTCCTCTTCCTTGCGGAAGCGCACCTGCGTGGACACGTCCGGGCGCGTGACCGCGAGCGTGCCCGATTCGCCGCAGCAGCGGTCGTTCTTCTCGATCTTGTAGCCGTCCTTCTCCGAGCCCATCAGCTCGTTGACGAGCTTCACCGGATCCATCGTCTTGATCGGCGTGTGGCACGGGTCGTGATACATGTAGCGCGTACCCGTCACGCCGTCGAGCTTCATCCCCTTCTCGAGCAGGAACTCGTGGATGTCGATGATCCGGCAGCCCGGGAAGATCTTGTCGAATTCATACCCCGCGAGCTGGTCGTAGCACGTGCCGCACGACACGACCACTGTCTTGATGTCCAGGTAGTTCAGCGTGTTCGCGACCCGGTGGAACAGCACGCGGTTGTCCGTGACGATCTTCTCGGCCTTGTCGTACTGGCCCGAGCCGCGCTGCGGATAGCCGCAGCACAGGTAGCCCGGCGGCAGCACCGTCTGCACGCCGGCTTCCCACAGCATCGCTTGCGTGGCCAGCCCCACCTGCGAGAACAGCCGCTCGGAGCCGCAGCCCGGGAAGTAGAACACCGCTTCCGAATCGACGGTCGTCGACTTCGGGTTGCGGATGATCGGCACGATCTTGTTGTCCTCGATGTCCAACAGCGCGCGCGCCGTCTTCTTCGGCAGGTTGCCCGGCATCTTCTTGTTGACGAAGTGGATCACCTGCTCGACCGCGGGCGGCTTGCCGGTGGTCGCCGGCGGGTGCTGCGTCTGCTTCGTCACGACCTTCTTCAGCATGTCGTTCGCGAAGCGCTGCACCTTGTAGCCCACGCCCATCATCACGCCGCGCGCGAGGTTGATCGTCTGCGGATTGGTTGCGTTCAGGAAGAACATGCCCGCCGCATTGCCGGCGTTGAACTTCTTCTTGCCCATCTTGCGCAACAGGTTGCGCATGTTCATCGTGACGTCGCCGAAGTCGATCTTCACCGGGCACGGCGTCGCGCACTTGTGGCACACCGTGCAGTGGTCGGCCACGTCGTTGAACTCGTCCCAGTGCTTGATCGACACGCCGCGGCGCGTCTGTTCCTCGTACAGGAACGCCTCGACCAGCAACGACGTCGCGAGGATCTTGTTGCGCGGGCTGTACAACAGGTTCGCGCGCGGCACGTGGGTCGCGCACACCGGCTTGCACTTGCCGCAGCGCAGGCAGTCCTTCACCGAATCGGCGATCGCGCCGATGTCGGACTGCTGCATGATCAGCGACTCGTAGCCCATCAGCCCGAAGCTGGGCGTGTACGCGTTGCGCAGATCGGCACCGTCGAGCAGCTTGCCCTTGTTGAAGCGGCCGTTCGGGTCGACGCGCTGCTTGTACGCGCGGAATTCGGCGATCTCGTCGTCGGTCAGGAACTCGAGCTTCGTGATGCCGATCCCGTGTTCGCCGGAAATCACGCCGTCGAGCGAGCGCGCGAGCGTCATGATGCGCGCGACCGCCGCGTGCGCGTCCTGCAGCATCTCGTAGTTGTCGGAGTTGACCGGGATGTTGGTGTGGACGTTGCCGTCGCCCGCGTGCATGTGCAGCGCGACGAACACACGGCCGCGCAGCACGCGCTTGTGGATCGCCTGCGCTTCGTCGAGGATCGGCTTGAACGCGCCGCCGTTGAAGATCGCGCGCAGTTCCGCGCGGATTTCCTGCTTCCACGAGATGCGGACCGTGCGGTCCTGCGTGACGTGGAACACGGTCGCGCCCGGCTGCTCGTCCGCGCGGTCGGCGAACTTCTCGGCGAGCGCCTCGTAGCCGAGCTGCACCAGGTAGTGCTGCGCCTCGCGCAGCGGCTGGTCGAGCCGGTCGCGCACGAATTCCCAGCGCGCCCGCACGCGCTTGAGCAGCTCGAGCGCCTGCTGCACGCGATCTTCCAGCAGTTCCGCGCTCGGGATCTCGTTCGCGTCGTCGGTCTTGCCGAGCGGCAGGTTGCCGCCGCGGAAGAACGCCTCGAGCGCGTCGACCAGCTGCAGCTTGTTCTTCAGCGACAGCTCGATGTTGATCCGTTCGATGCCGTCGGTGTACTCGCCCATCCGGTTCAGCGGGATGACGACGTCCTCGTTGATCTTGAACGCGTTCGTGTGCTTCGCGATCGCGGCCGTGCGGCTGCGGTCGAGCCAGAAGCGCTTGCGCGCCTCCGCGCTGACCGCGACGAAGCCTTCGCCGCTCTTGCCGTTCGCCATCCGGATCACTTCGGACGTCGCCTGTGCGACCGCATCGGCATCGTCGCCGACGATGTCGCCGATCAGCACCATCTTCGGGAATGCATTGCGCTTGCTCTTGGTCGCATAGCCGACCGCGCGCAGGTAACGCTCGTCGAGGTGCTCGAGGCCCGCCAGGATCGCGCCACCCTGCTTCGACGTCTCGAACAGGTAGTCCTTGATCTCGACGATGCTCGGAATCGCCTCGCGCGCCTGGCCGAAGAATTCGAGGCAGACGGTACGCGTGTGCGCGGGCATCTTGTGCAGCACCCAGCGCGCGGACGTGATGAGCCCGTCGCAGCCTTCCTTCTGCACGCCCGGCAAGCCGGCGAGGAACTTGTCGGTCACGTCCTTGCCGAGCCCTTCCTTGCGAAAGCGCCGGCCTTCGATCTCGAGCATCTCGGTGCGCAGCAGCTTCTCGCCCGGCGCGTACGCGCCGTCGAACCACTTCAGCTCGAAGCGCGCGACCGCGATATCGTGGATCTTGCCCAGGTTGTGCTCGTGGCGCGTGACTTCCAGCCAGTTGCCGTCCGGGTCGACCATCCGCCACCACGCCAGGTTGTCGAGCGCGGTGCCCCACAGCACGGCCTTCTTGCCGCCCGCGTTCATCGCGACGTTGCCGCCGATGCACGATGCGTCGAGCGAGGTCGGATCGACCGCGAACACGTAGCCGGCCGCCTCCGCCGCCTCGGTCACGCGGCGCGTGACGACGCCCGCGCCGGAGAAGATCGTCGGCACCTTGTGCGCGACGCCCGGCAGTTCGGTCAGCTCGACCGCGCCGAGCTGTTCGAGCTTCTCGGTGTTGATCACCGCCGAGAACGGCGTGAGCGGCACCGCGCCGCCCGTGTAGCCGGTGCCGCCGCCGCGCGGGATCACCGTCAGGCCGAGCTCGAAGCACGCCTTGATCAGTGCCGCGATCTCGGCTTCGGTATCGGGCGTCAGCACGACGAACGGGTATTCGACGCGCCAGTCGGTCGCGTCGGTCACGTGCGACACGCGCGACAGCCCGTCGAAGCGGATGTTGTCCTTCTGCGTGCAGCGGCCGAGCGCCTTGGTCGCGCGGCGGCGCAGCTCGGCCATCTTGTCGAATTCGTCCGCGAACTCGTCGACCGCGCGCTGCGCGGCCGTCTCCAGCATCTCGACGCGCGATGCGCGTTCGCGGCCGGCGTCGTCG
>NZ_LPDI01000023.1:0-3608 GCF_001528895.1 Burkholderia sp. MSMB1078WGS
GCTTGTAATGCGGCGCCATCGTGCACCCCGTGGCAAGGAGCGCGACTGCGATTGCAGTCAAAGCGTGTTTTTGCATCGTTACTGCCCCTTCGAATCGTGTGCGTCGTCGCGGCCGCGCTGCAGGTCGGCCTGGACGAGACGCCATGCGTCGTCGACGTTTTCCGTCTCGCCGCCGAAGATCGCGCGAACCCGCACGAAGAACATCGGGATCATGAAAATGGCGAGGAACGTCGCCGTGATCATCCCGCCGATCACGCCCGTGCCGATCGCGTGCTGGCTCGCCGAGCCCGCGCCGTTGCTGACCGCGAGCGGCAGCACGCCCAGCATGAACGCCAGCGACGTCATCAGGATCGGTCGCAGCCGCAGGCGCGCCGCCTCGATCGCCGCACGCACCGGCCCCATGTTCCCGCCTGCCTGAAGCTCGCGCGCGAACTCGACGATCAGGATCGCGTTCTTCGCGGACAGGCCCACGGTGGTCAGCAGGCCGACCTGGAAGAACACGTCGTTCTCGAGGCCGCGCAGCATCGTCGCGAGCAGCGCACCGACCACACCGAGCGGCACGACCATGATCACCGAGAACGGGATCGACCAGCTTTCATACAGCGCCGCGAGACACAGGAACACGACGAGGATCGAGATCGCATACAGGATCGGCGCTTGCGAGCCGGACTGGATTTCCTGGAACGACAGCCCCGTCCACGAATAGCCGATGCCTTCCGGCAGCTTGTTCGCGAGCGCTTCCATCGCGGCCATCGCCTGGCCGGTCGACTTGCCTTCCGCGGCCTGCCCTTGGATCTCGATCGACGACACGCCGTTGTAGCGCTCGAGCTTCGGCGAACCGTAGATCCAGTGGCCGGTCGAGAACGCGCTGAACGGCACCATCCCCCCCGCACTGTTGCGCACGTACCAGATGTTCATGTCTTCCGGCGTCATCCGGAACGGCGCGTCGGCCTGCACGTACACCTTCTTGATCCGGCCGTCGGTATCGAGGAAGTTGTTCACGTACTGCGACGCCCACGCAATCGAGAACGTCTGGTCGATCGCCGCGGCCGTCACACCGAGCGCGTTCGCCTTCTCGCGATCGATGTCGACCTTGTACTGCGGCGTATCGTTCAGGCCGTTCGGGCGCACCAGCGCGAGCGCCGGATCCTTCGCGGCCATCCCGAGCAACTGCCCGCGCGCGGCCATCAGCGCATCGTGGCCGAGACCGGCGTTGTCCGTCAGCTCGAAGTCGAAGCCGGCGGCGGTGCCGAGTTCGGGAATCGACGGCGGGTTGAACGGAATCACCATCGCGTCCTTGTACTGCGAGTAGTGCGCGAAGGTCCGGCCGATCAGCGCCTGCACCTTCTGGTCCGAACGCTGGCGATGCTCGTACGGCTTCAGCTTCACGAACACGAGGCCCGCGTTCTGGCCGCGGCCCGCGAAGCTGAAGCCGTTGACCGTGAATACCGAGTCGACCACGTCCTTCTCGGCGGTCGTCAGGTACGTGTTGATGTTGTCGAGCGTCTTGCCGGTCGTTTCCTGCGTGGAGCCGGACGGAGTCTGCACGATCATGAACATGTAGCCCTGGTCCTCGTCGGGCAGGAACGACTTCGGCAGGCGCACGAACATCACGCCAACCGCGATGAACACGGCGAGGTAGATCACGAGCCAGCGGCCCGAGCGCCGGATCACATGGTTCACGCCGCCCGTGTAGCGATCGCGGCTGCGATCGAAGGTCCGGTTGAACCACCCGAAGAAACCCTTCTTCTCTTCGTGATGCCCCTTTTCGACCGGCTTCAGGATCGTCGCGCACAGTGCTGGCGTCAGAATCAACGCGACCAGCACCGACAGCACCATCGCAGACACGATCGTCAGCGAGAACTGGCGATAGATCGCGCCGACCGAGCCGCCGGAAAACGCCACCGGCACGAACACCGCCGACAGCACGAGCGCCACGCCGACGAGCGCGCCGGTGATCTGGCCCATCGCCTTGCGGGTCGCCTCCTTCGGCGACAGCCCCTCCTCGGCCATCACGCGCTCGACGTTCTCGACCACCACGATCGCGTCGTCGACCAGCAGGCCGATCGCGAGCACGAGGCCGAACATCGACAGCGTGTTGATCGAGAAACCAACGAGGCCCATGATCGCGAACGTGCCGAGCAGCACGACCGGCACCGCGATCGTCGGGATGATGGTCGCCCGCAGGTTCTGCAGGAACAGATACATCACGAGGAACACGAGCACGATGCCCTCGATCAGCGTCTTGACCACCTCCTCGATCGACAGGCGCACGAACGGCGTCGTGTCGTACGGGTAGTGCACGACGAGACCATGCGGGAAGTACTTCGACAGCTCGTCGATCTTGGCCCGCAGCGCGGTCGCGGTCGCGAGCGCGTTCGCGCCGGTCGCGAGCTGGATGCCGAGGCCGGCCGTCGGCTGCCCCATGTATTTCGTGTCGAACGTGTAGTTCTCCGAACCCAGCGCCGCGCGGCCGACGTCCTTCAGGCGAACCTGCGAGCCGTCCTGGTTGACCTTCAGCAGGATGTTGCCGAACTGCTCGGGCGTGCGCAACAGTGTCGATTCGGTGATCGTCGCCTGCAGCACGGTACCCGGCTTCGCCGGCGTGCCGCCGATCTGGCCGCCCGCGATCTGCACGTTCTGCTGCGTGATCGCGGCCGTCACGTCGGTCGGCGTGAGGCTGTAGTTGGTCAGCTTGACGGGGTCGAGCCAAATCCGCATCGAGAACTGCGAACCGAGCAGCAGCGTCTGGCCGACGCCGTTGACGCGGCTCAGCGGATCGAGCACGTGCGACGCCACGTAGTTCGTCAGGTCCTCCTTCGACATCCGGCCGTCCTCGGAGTTGAATGCGAACCACATCAGCCAGTTGCTGCTCGACTTCGTGACCTGCATGCCGAGCTGCTGCACGACCTGCGGCAGGTTCGGCGTCGCGAGCGACAGCTTGTTCTGCACCTGCACCTGGGCGACGTCCGGATTCGTGCCCGGCGAAAAGGTCAGCGTGATCGTCGCGTTGCCCGAATCGTCGCTCGTCGACGACATGTACAGGAAGTTGTCGAGACCGCTCATCTGCTGCTCGATCACCTGCGTCACCGTGTCTTCCACCGTCTTCGCGGAAGCGCCCGGGTAGTTCGCCTGGATCTGGATCGTCGGCGGTGCGATCGTCGGATACTGCGCGATCGGCATCTTGAAGATCGATGCGACGCCGGCCAGCATCAGCACGATCGCGATCACCCACGCGAAGATCGGGCGATCGATAAAGAACTTGGCCATGAAACGGACTCCCTGTTATTGCGTGCTCGACGCGGCGGCCGAACTCGCTGCGGCATGGGCCGCGGTACTCGCCGGCGCGGCGCTTGCCGTCGTGGCGGATGCGGCGTCCGCCGCGGGAGCGAGCTGCGCGGGGACCGTCTTCACGGTCGCGCCCGGGCGCACCTTGTCGACGCCTTGCACGATCACGTGATCGCCCGCCTGCAGACCGCCTTCGACGATCCAGTTCTGGCCGTACGTGCCGGTCGTCGTCAACGGACGTGACTCGACCTTGTTGGCCGCGTTCACCACCATCGCGATCGCCTGGCCCTTCTGGTCGTGCGTGACGCCGATCTGCGGCA